>NZ_JAAGNB010000881.1:0-6827 GCF_010550475.1 Amycolatopsis sp. SID8362 | reverse complement strand
CCTGCTCACCGCTCCCCTGCTCGGCCGCGTCGTCGACCTGGTCGCGACGCGCCGCCCGGCCGCCGACCTGATCACGCCGGTCGTCGGCCTGGTGCTGGTCGCGCTGGCCCAGGCGGTCGCGACCGCCATCGGGGTGTCGCTGGTGGCGCGCCTCGGCGAGACGATCCTGGCCGAGCTGCGCGAACGGTTCGTCGAGCGGGCGCTCGGGCTGCCGCTGGAACAGCTCGAACGGGCCGGCTCCGGCGATCTCACCGCCCGTGTGACCAACGACGTTTCGGTTGTGGCGGAAGGCGTCCGGCAGGCGCTGCCCGAGCTGGGCCGGTCGGTGCTGACCGTCGTGCTGACGCTGGGCGCGCTGGCCGTGCTCGACTGGCGGTTCCTGCTGGCCGCGCTGGTCGCCGTGCCGGTCCAGCTGTGGACCGTGCGCTGGTACGTGCCGCGCGCGAAGCCGTTGTACGCCAGCCAGCGCGAGGCCGTCGGCGCGCAACAGCAGCAGCTCCTGGACACCATCGGCGGCGCGAAGACGGTCCGTGCGTTCCGGCTGGCCGACGCGCACCTGGAGCGGGTGCGGCAGCGCTCCGACGGCGCCGTCGAGCTGGCCCTGCGCGGGATCCGGCTGGTGACGCGGTTCTACGCGCGGCTCAACCTCGCCGAGTTCCTCGGGCTGTCGGCTGTGCTCGCGATGGGGTTCCTGCTGGTGGGGGCGGACGCGGTGACGGTCGGCGTCGCGACGGCGGCGGCCCTGTACTTCCACAGCCTGTTCGGGCCGATCACGACCGCGCTCGCGCTGGTCGACGACGCGCAGGCGGCCGCGGCGAGCCTGGCACGGCTGATCGGCGTCGCCGACCTGCCCGCGGAAGCGTCTCCCGCGCGGCCGCCCCGGCCGGTCGATGCTTCGGTCAAGACGGCGGGCATCGGATACTCCTATGTGGACGGTCACCCGGTGCTGGCCGACATCGACCTCGCCGTCGCGCCCGGCGAGCGGGTGGCGCTGGTCGGGGCGAGCGGCGCCGGGAAGACGACGCTGGCCAAGCTGATCGCCGGCATCCACCGCCCGGGCACGGGTTCGGTCACCCTCGGCGGCGTCCCGCTCGACGAGCTGGGCCCGGCGGGCACCCGCCGGACGGTCGCGTTGATCAGCCAGGAGGTCCACGTCTTCGCGGGGCCACTGGCCGACGATCTCCGGCTGGCCCGGCCGTCCGCGACCGACGCCGAGCTGCGGGACGCGCTTGCGAAGGTGGGGGCGCTGATCTGGGTGTCGTCCCTGCCGGACGGCCTGGCCACGGTGGTCGGCGAAGGCGGTCACCAGCTGACGGTGACGCAGGCACAGCAGCTCGCGTTGGTCCGCCTGGTGCTGGCCGACCCGCCGATCGCGATCCTCGACGAGGCCACGGCGGAGGCGGGCAGCGCCGGTTCCCGCGTGCTGGAGGCGTCGGCCGCGGCGGCGCTGGAGGGCCGGACGGCGCTGGTGGTGGCGCACCGCCTGACACAGGCGGCGGCGTCGGACCGGATCGTGGTGCTGGACGCGGGCGCCGTGGTGGAGTCGGGGACGCACGATGAGTTGGTCGCGGCGGGCGGCCAGTACGCGAAACTCTGGACGGCTTGGTCCGGCCAGCGCGCTTGACTTGCCGGGCACGCGAAAGCGCCGGGAGCCACGCGGGCTCCCGGCGCTTTCGTCCTCCCGGCAGGGTCAGTTGTCCATCGCGTCGGCCAGGGACTTCGGCCGCATGTCCGTCCAGTTCGCTTCCACGTGGTCCAGGCACTCCTGGCGCCCGGACGGCCCGAAGGCCACCGTCCAGCCCGCCGGGACTTCGGCGGACTCCGGCCACAGGCTGTGCTGGTTCTCGGCGTTGACCAGCACCAGGTACGTGCCGTCGGGGTCTTCGAACGGGTTGGTCACGGCGGGCCTCCTCAGGCGGTGATGTCGGTGCGGGCGCCCTTCACCAGCGCGGTCAGCTTCTGGATGACCGGGGTGGCGAGCAGGTGGTTGAAGCGCGGCTCGGCCGACCAGTCGCCGAGCTGGTTCGCTTTGACCGCGGGGAGCTGGTTCCACGTCGGGAACTGCGTCATCTGGGCGCGCGGCAGGGCGTAGGAGCGCGAGTCGGTCAGGATCAGGTCCGCAGGGTACTTGCCCGCCTGCTCCCAGGACAGCTGCTCCCAGTAGTCCTCGGTGCCGCCGCCGGAGACGATGTCGAGACCGAGCTCGCGGTAGTACGCCAGGTCGGCGAAGAAGTCCGGCTTGGCGATGTAGAGGCCGTCCTTGTCGCCGTAGAGCACCAGGACCTTGAGGCCGGCCTTCTCCTTCGCCGCCGCCCGCAGCTCCTCGGACGCCTTGTCGAAGTCCTCCTTGGCCTTCTTCATGGTCTCCGAGCCGGCGTCGCCGCCCAGCGCGACGGCCAGCTGCGAGTAGCGCTCGATCACCTTGGGCAGCGTGACCTTGTACTCCGAGAGCGCGACGATCGGCGCGACCTGCTGCACCTTGGGCCCGAGGTCGTCGGTGAGCACCCACATGTCCGTCGGCTTGGCGCCGGTCAGGCCGGTGACGACCAGGTCGGGCTTGAGTGCCGCGAACTTCTCCATGCTGAAGTCGTCCCAGGCGTTGCCGATCGACGTGACGGAGTTCAGGTCGATGTTGCCCGCCTGGATCTCCTTGGCGCCGTCGGCGGTCTTCTGCGGGCCGAACACGCCGACCGGGCGGACGCCGTAGTCCCACAGCGCCGCAGCCGAGCTGGCGTAGGCCACCACCCGCACCGGACGCTGGTCGCGCGCCGCCTTCTGGCCGCGGTCGTCGGTGAACTCCCACGGACCGGAGGCGGTGCCCGCCTGCTTGTCGCCGCCGCTGCCGCACGCGGTCAGTGCCGCCGCCGCGGCGACGCCACCGGCGCCGATCAGGAATCCACGCCGGCTGAGCCCGGCAGCGCCTTCGAACAGGGACATGAGAACCTCTCGCCGAACTTTAGGATAGGCACACCTTATTTAGGGCAGCCTGGCAAAAGCAACTGTGTCACCGCCCACGGCCGGAGAGCTGCGCCTCGGCGCCCGGCACCGGCTCGGCCGGGTCGTGTCCCAGGTGGACCTGCCGGTTGTCCGCGTCGACGTGCACCACGCGCGGGCGGTGCCCGGCGCGCTCGGCCTCGTCGACCTGCGCGTAGGTGATGATGATGACCAGGTCACCGGGGTGCACGAGGTGCGCGGCCGCGCCGTTGACGCCGATCACGCCGCTGCCCGCTTCGCCGGTGATGGCGTAGGTCTCCAGCCGGGCGCCGTTGGTGATGTCGACGACGTGGACCTGCTCGCCTTCGACGATGTCGGCGGCGGCCATCAGGTCCGCGTCGATGGTCAGCGAACCGACGTAGTGCAGGTCGGCCTGCGTGACGGTGGCGCGGTGGATCTTGGCGTTCATCAGGGTGCGGTGCACGTCTACTCCGTGTCTCGGGTCAGCAGCGCGGCCAGCCCGGCCGCGGTGGGGGTGCGGAAGAACTCGGCGATCGGCAGTTCGGTCCCGAGCCGTTCGGTGATCCGGTTGCGCAGGACCACGAGCAGCATCGAGTGCCCGCCGAGGGTGAACAGGTCGTCGTCGGCGCCGACGGCGGCGACGTCCAGCACCTCCGCGAAGATCTCGCAGAGGGTCTTCTCCAACGGCGTTTCCGGAGCGCGGCCCCGGGTCTCGAACTCGGGTACCGGCAACGCGGCCCGATCCAGCTTCCCGTTGGGTGTCACGGGGAACGCGTCGAGCGGGACGATCGCCGCGGGCACCATGTACTCCGGCAGCGTCCGGGCGAGGAACTCCCGCAGCCGCGCCGGGTCCACAGTGGACGGCGTCGTGTAAGCGACCAGCCGCTCGTCGCGGACGACGACCAGCGCCTGCGTGACGTCCTCGTGCCGGGCCAGGGCCGCCTCGATCTCGCCCGGTTCGATCCGGAAGCCGCGGAGCTTGACCTGGTCGTCGGTGCGGCCGAGGTATTCGAGCTGCCCGTCCGGCCGCCACCGCACGAGGTCGCCGGTGCGGTACATCCGCTCCCCCTGCTCGAACGGGGAGGCGACGAACCGTTCCGCGGTCAGCGAAGGACGCCCGTGGTAGCCGCGGGCCAGCCCGGCGCCGGCCAGGTACAGCTCGCCCGGCACCCCGGCCGGGACCGGGGTCAGGCCGCCGTCGAGGACGTACGCCCGCGCGTTGTGCACCGGACGGCCGACCACCGGCCGGTCCGCGTCGGCGAACCGGCCGACCAGAGCGTCCACAGTGGCCTCGGTCGGCCCGTAAAGGTTGTACGCCGCCGTTCCCGGCATCGAACGCAACGTCTCCCACAGCGTCTGGGACACGGCTTCCCCGCCGACGCCGACGACACCGAGCGCGCACTTCCCGTCGGCGACCACGCCCGCCTCGGCCAGTTGCGTGAAGTGCGACGGCGTGAGTTCGAGGAAGTCGAGCCCGCGGTCGCGCACCACCGCCGCCAGCCGCGCGGGGTCGCGGCGGGTCTCGTCGTCGACGACGTGCACCTCGTGCCCGTCGAGCAGCCACAGCTGCGGCTGCCAGGACGCGTCGAAGAAGAACGCCCACGCGTGCCCGACCCGCAGCCGCCGCCCGCCCGCCGCGGCCACGGCCCGGCGGTAGAGCGTCTCGCGGTGGCTGTGGAACAGGTTCACCAGCCCCGAATGCGGGATGACGACGCCCTTGGGCCGGCCCGTGGACCCGGACGTGTAGAGCACGTACGCCGGGTTCGCGGGCGACGGCGGCGTCAAGGCCGCGTCGGTGTCCACGACGTCCTCGACGAACAGCGCTCCCGGGACCGGCGTGGCCAGCGCGCGGCTGGAGAGCACCAGCGCCGCACCGGAGTCGGCGAGGATCGCGGCGATCCGGTCGGCCGGCTGGTCCGGGTCCAGCGGCAGGTACGCCGCGCCCGTCTTGAACACGCCGAAGATCGCCTCGACGACCGCCGCCGACCGCGGCAGCACGAGCGCCACGACCTGTTCCGGACCCGCGCCCTGCGAAGCCAGCCACCGGGCGAGACGGTCGGTCCGCACGGCGAACTCCGCGAAGGTGAGACTCGAACCGGCGTCGCTCAGCGCGGTCGCGTCCGGGGTCGCCGCCACCTGCGCGGCCAGCCGGTCGACGATCGTCGGCGCCGACGTCGTCAGCGGCTCGCCGCGCCCCCAGTCGCGCAGGATCCGGTGCCGCTCACCGGGTTCGAGGACGTCGATCCGGCTCAGCGGCCGGTCCGGGTCCGCGACGACGGCCGTCATCAGCCGCACCAGGCGTTCGGTGAGCGTCCGGGCGGTCGGCTCGTCGAAGAGGTCGAGGCTGAACTCGAGGTCGCCCTCGATCCCGTCCGCGGTCTCGACCAGGTCGAAGGACAGGTCGAACTTCGCCTGCCGCAGCCCGGTGTCCCGGTAGGCCGCGTCGAGCCCGAGCAGCCGCTCCCGTTCGCCACCGGAGTGGTACACCGCGAGCATGACCTGGAACAGCGGGTGCCGGGCCAGCGACCGCGCCGGGTTGAGCAGCTCGACGAGGTGCTCGAACGGCAGGTCCTGGTGGGCGTACGCGGCGAGGTCGGCCTCCCGCACGCGGGCCAGGAGGTCGCGGAACGTCGGGTCACCGCCGGTGTCCGTGCGCAGGACCAGCGTGTTGACGAAGAACCCGGCGAGGTCCTCCAGCGCGTGGTCGGTGCGGCCGGCCACGGGTGTCCCCAGCGGGATGTCGGTGCCCGCGCCGAGCCGGGTCAGCAGGGCGGCCAGTGCTGCCTGCAGCACCATGAACGTGCTGGTGTCGCTGCCGTTCGCCAGTGCGCGCAGTCCGCTGTGGACCTCCGCGGGCACGGTGAACGACACCGCGGACCCGCGGTTGGTCGAACGCGCCGGGCGCGGCCGGTCCGCCGGGAGCGTCAGCTCGTCGGGCAGCCCGGCCAGGGTGTCGCGCCAGAACGCCGCCTGGCGGCCGAGCAGGCTGTCCGGGTCGTCGGCGCGGCCGAACATCTCGCGCTGCCAAAGCGTGTAATCCGCATACTGCACCGGCAACGGCGTCCACTGTGGAGGTTCACCCCGGAGCCGGGCCGCGTACGCGGTGTCGAGGTCCCGCTTCAGCGGCGGCAACGACCAGCCGTCCCCGGCGATGTGGTGCACCAGCAGCACGAACACGTGCCGCTCCGGCCCGGCCGAGACGAGCGTGGCGCGCAGCGGGATTTCGGCGTCGAGGGCGAAGCAGTACGACGCCGCCGCCGTGACGTGCTCGTCGAGGTCGGTGGACGTTTCGGTGACCAGGTCCGGGCGGGCGCGGGCGTCGCCCGGGTCGATGACGATCTGGCGCGGGGTGCCCTGCTCTTCCACCAGGAGCGTCCGGAGGACCTCGTGGCGCGCCACGACATCACGCACCGCCGCCTGCAGCGCGCCGACGTCGACCGGGCCGGTCAGCTCCCACGCCCACGGGATGTTGTAGGTCGCGGACAGCCCGTCGAGCCGGTCGAGGAACCACAGCCGCTGCTGCGCGAACGACAGCGGCAGGACGTCCGGCCGGTCGGCCGGCCGCAACGCCGGGCGGCTTTCGCGGCCCGGGTCGAGGGCTTCCGCGAGCCGGGCCGGGGTCGGCGCGTCGAACACCGCCCGGATCGGCACTTCCACGCCGAGCAGTGCGCGCACCCGGCTGACCAGGCGCGTCGCCAGCAGCGAATGCCCGCCCAGTGTGAAGAAGCCGTCGTCCGGGCCGACCGCCGGGACACCGAGGACGTCGGCGAACAGCTCGCACAGCGCCTGCTCGGCCGGGGTCCGCGCGACGCGTCCGGCAGGGCGCGTCCCGGGTGCGGGCAGGGCGGCGCGGTCGAGCTTGCCGTTGGCGT
>NZ_JAAGNB010000842.1:0-6754 GCF_010550475.1 Amycolatopsis sp. SID8362 | reverse complement strand
TCGGCCGCCAGCCCGGCCAGCGGCGCCAGTACGGCGTCGGCCAGATCCGCCGCGCCCGGCACCCAGCCCTCGCTCCGCCGCCGCTCGAGGTCGTCGAGCAGGCCGCGCCACACGGGGGCCAGCCGGTCCTCCAGCATCGCCGCGACCAGCGCGTCCTTCGAGCCGAAGTGGTAGTGCACGGCGGCCGGGTTGAGCCCGGCCGCCGTGCAGATCGCCCGCACGGACACGCTGTCGTAGTCGCCCGCCAGCAGCAGCCGTTCCGCGGCGGCCAGCAGCCGGTCCGGCGTCGGGTCCACGGTCGTCTTTCCCGCCATCCGACGAGTAGACCACCGCGGGCGCGAGCTTTCAAGCAGTGATTCAATCAGTGATGGAATCAGCAGCTCAGCGCGCCGGCCCGCAGCGCGTGGTCGCCGTCGTTGCCGTCGTCGGCCCACACGACCGCCTTGCGGCCGGCCGAGCACGACGGCGCGATCGCGAAGCCTTCGTTGTTGTAGTTCGGCATCTTCGACGGCCGCGCGTAGGTCGCCGAGACGGTGAACTTGCCGCCGGTGAGTTTCAGCGTCGCCGTCTTGCCGGAGCAGGTGTCGTCGCAGACCGACCAGAGGCGGCCGGTGGCCGGCTCGAACTCCAGCTCCATGATCTTCGGGAAACCGGACGCGATGGTCGCCACCTTGGTGAACCCGCCGCCGGGCTGGTCGAGCGCGTACGCGTAGACCTTGCCGGTGTCCTCGAGCCCGACGAAGTAGAGGCCGGTGCCGTGCCCGGGGTACGCGGCCGGGTCGTACGGGGCCTTCCGGTGCTCGTCGAGGAAGCCGCCCGCGGTCAGGAACGCGTCCGGGACCCAGGTGATGGCCTCGAAGCCGCCGTTGTCGTCGACGCCGGGCAGGTCGTCGGTGAGATCCCATTCGGCGACCGCGTCGAGCGACTTCGCCGACGACGCCGTGTCGAACCGCAGCACCTTCAGCATGCTGCCGTCGCCGTCGTTGTCGCGTTCGGTCGCGGCGAAGACGCCGTCGGGGGTGGCCACCACGCCTTCGGCGTCCGGGTCGCCGCTGCCGTCGTGGTAGTGCAGGGCCTTCCCGGACGACCAGCCGTTCGCCGGGTCCGGGCCCCACGTCGAGCCGGTGCGGACGAGCCGGTACAGCGTGCCCGGGCCGTTCTTCACCGCCCACAGCACGTCGGCGCCCGCGAACGAGAGCCCGCTGAGGTTTTCGCCGAAGACGCCGGCGGTGTCGGCGACCGCGACGGCCGGGTCGCCGGGCCACTTCGCGGTGGCGGCCTCGGCGGTGCCGGCCGGGGCGGCGAGGAGTGCCGAGAAGAGGATTACGGGTGCCGTGAACCGGCGGAAGACGCGCACGTGTGCTCCTTGGGGCCATCGGGCTCGGGCGAAACAACGCGGCGTGCCAAGGATTTCCCCGGCAAAGCGGACTGTACCGACTTGATCGACTCGCGGCAACCGTCGGTGTCCGGCCGTGCTCTTGACGTAGTTAGGAAAGTTTCTTAACTTAACGTCATGGAACTGCGGCTCGCCGAGTGGTACGACCACAACGTCCGGAAGCACACCAGGCGCACCGTGTTCCGCGGTGCCGCGGCGGGCGGTGCCGCGCTGGCCGCCGGGCGCCTCCTGCTGCCCGGAACCGCCGAGGCGGCGGCCCCGGTCCCCAGGGGACCATCGGTGCTGCTGCGCGCGGAAACCGTGCCCGGCTCGGCTTTGCGGCCCTTTGGCAGGCACCTCGCCTACGGCGCCGACGCCTCGCGGCAGGTCGTCGTCTCGTGGCAGACGCCGGCCCAGGTGAGCGCGCCCTACCTGCGGATCGGCACGGTCGAAGGGGATTACGGCGCGACCGTGCCCGCCGAGGTGCGCGCGCTGAAGAGCGACCTGTCCTGGCAGACCGCGACGCACACCTTCTCGCCGCACAGCCCGTCCGCGATCACGCAGTACTACCACCACGTCAAGCTCGACAACCTGGTGCCGAACACGACCTACTACTACGTCGTCGGCCACCAGGGTTACGACCCGGCGACCAGCGGCAGGCCCGGCGAGGTCGGCACCTTCCGCACCGCGCCGGCCGCGGGCCGCGCCGAAGGGTTCTCCTTCACCGCGTTCGGCGACCAGGGCGTCGGTTACAACGCGCTCGCCACCAACAGCCTGATCGCCGATCTCGGCCCGCGGTTCCACCTCGCCATGGGGGACCTCAGCTACGCGCTCAACGGCGAAGGCGGGCACCCGGCCGAAGACAAGTACGACGCCCGCAAGTGGGACTCGTTCTTCGCCCAGAACGAGCTCGTCGCGGCCGGGATCCCGTGGATGGTCGCCCTCGGCAACCACGAGATGGAGGGCTGGTACGACGACCACGGCTACGCCGGCATGCGCGCCCGGTTCACCATGCCGGACAACGCGTGGGCCGGCTCGACGTGCATCTACTCGTGGCGCTACCAGAACGTCGGCCTGATCAGCTTGGACGGCAACGACATCTGCTACAACAGCCCGTCCAACCTGGACTACACCGAGGGCAAGCAGACCGCCTGGCTGAAGAGCCGGCTCGCGCAGTTCCGCGACGACCCGACGATCGAGTTCATCGTCGTCTACTGCCACCAGTGCACCTACTCGACGTCGGACGCGAACGGCGCCGAACTCGGCGCGCAGCAGAAGTGGGCGCCGCTGTTCGACCAGTACCAGGTGGACCTGGTCCTCAACGGGCACAACCACCTCTACGAGCGCACCGACCCGATCAAGGCGGGCAAGGGCACGAAGAAGGTCGCGCCCGGCGGCACGGTGAACTCCAAGGCCGACGGCGTCACCTACATCACCGCGGGCGGTGGCGGCGAGAGCATCAACGACTGGATCGACGAGTCCGCCGGTGACTCCTACATCGGGCGCGTCCACGACGCGACGGCCACCATGCGGTGGGACGACGAAGACGGCGGCGGGCACTCGAAGAAGGTCACCTGGTCGCGGGTGCGCTTCCGTGGCTACAGCCTGGTGCACGTCGACGTCACGCCGGCAGCCGGTGGGAAACCCGGCCAGTTGAAGGTGCGAGCGCTCACCGAAGACAACGTCCTCGTGGACGACCTGACCATCCGCCGCGGCTGACCGGAGGACACGCGATGACCACGAACCTTTCCCGGCGCGCGCTGTTCGGGGCCGCGGCACCGGCCGGGCCGGCGCTGCGGCCGTTCGGCAGGCACCTGGCGTTCGGCGCCGACCCGGCCACCCAGGTCACGGTGTCCTGGCAGGTGCCCGGCAAGGTGACCGGGCCGTACGTCCGTTTCGGCACCTCGCCGTCGACGCTGGGGGCGCCCGTCGCCGCGGAAGTACGGCCCCTGGAAAGCAAGCTGTCCTGGCAGCACCCGGAGGAGCACGACTTCCCGCCGCACGCGCCGGCCACGTACACGCAGTACTTCCTGCACGCCAAGCTGACCGGGCTGTCGCCGGACACGACGTACCACTACGTGCTCGGGCACGCGGGCTACGACCCCGTGGCCGCGGACCGGCTCGGCGAGGTCGCGACCTTCCGCACGGCAGGCACTTCCGGAGCGTTCACCTTCACCGCCGCCGGGGACCAGGGCCTGGGCTACAACGCGCTCAACGGCGCGAGCCAGATCGCGGACTTCGCCCCGGCGTTCCACCTGGCGCTGGGGGACTTGAGCTACGCGATGCACGAGCCCGAGGACAAGCCCACGTCGGAGGACTTCGAATACGACGCGCGGAAGTGGGACTCCTTCTTCGCGCAGAACGACGCCGTCGCGTCCGGCATCCCGTGGATGATCACCCTCGGCCACCGCGAGTACGAGAAGTTCTACGACAACACCGGGAACGGCGGCGTGCGCGCCCGGTTCGCCATGCCGGACAACGCGTGGAGCGGGTCCACCGGGATCTACGCGTGGCGCTACCACAACGTCGGGTTCATGAGCCTCGACTCCGGTGAGGTCTGCTACCGCTTCCCGGCCAAGCTCGACTACACGGCGGGCAAGCAGCTCAAGTGGATCGACGCGCAGCTCGGGCGGTTCCGCGCCGACCCGGCCGTCGAGTTCGTCGTGGTCTACTGCGGCCACTCCGTCTACAGCACCGGCGACCGCTACGGCGCCGAGCGCGGCGCGCAGGAGAAGTGGGCGCCGCTGTTCGACAAGCACGGCGTCGACCTGGTGCTCACCGCACACAACCGGCTCTACGAGCGCACCGACCCGATCAAGGCGGGGAAGGGCACGAAGAAGACCGGGGTGGTGCACCCCGCGGCCGACGGCACGACGTACGTCACCGCCGGGGGCGGCGGGCAGGCCCTCGACGCGTTCTACAAGAACGCACCCGAGAGCTACCTGGGCCACGTCAACGACGCCGCCGCGACGATGAAGTCGTACAAGAAGGGCGGCAAGACCCCGACGGACACCGTGGTGACGTGGTCGCGGGTCCGCTACCGCGGCTACGGCCTGGTGGTAGTCGACGTCGTCCCGGGGCAGCTCACCGTGCGCGCGCTCGGCGAAACCGGCGACAAGGTCGACGAGGTGGTGCTGCGGCGCGGCTGAACCTACGGCTTCGTTTCGCACCGCACGACCGGCGACGCTCCGGTGCCGGACGCGACGCAGTCGATGGCCCGGCCGGGACCGGGAGCGGGGTAGCTGAACACGACCGGCGCGTCGCGGTCGCTGCCGGCCGAGAACTTGACGACGGTCGTCGTCCGGGTTCCGGTGCCGTGCACCGTCTTCGAGTAGTACGTGGTGTGCGGCCCGATGGCGGTGCTCGTGCCGTCGCCGTCGTCGTCCAGCTCGTGGACGTTCAGCACGTAGTCCCCGGTGGTGTACTTGCCCTCGTTCTCGTGCCCGGCTTCGGCCGGGGTCGCGCTGACGACCTCGGGCGCGACGGGATCGGAGGCGGTGGCCAGCACGGTCGCCCCGACGCCGACCGCCACGGCGACGGCGGCGACCACGGCCACCCCGGCGCGCTTGAACTCCATGGTCGTCAAGCTAGGGGAGCGGGTCGGCGAGCACCTCGGCCGAAGGGACAGCCGACCTCGTCCTTTCGGCCGATGTACCGCATCGCACGGGGTTAGGGGTGCCGGGCGGTGGACAGGACACCCGTCGGCGTGCTGGGCTGGGACCCGGCCGCACTCCGGACGCGGCCGGTGAATCACCGACCGCGACGTCGAGGAGCGAAGCCCTGAGCTGGTGGGAGTACCTCCGCGAGAACTGGATCGACGTCGTCAACGACGCCATCCTGCACGTGGACCTCACCCTCGCGGCGGTCGCGCTGGCCGTGCTGATCGGCACCACGATCGGCGTGCTCACCTACCGGCGGCGCTGGCTCGGCTCGCTCGCCACCACGACGACCGCGGCCTTCCTGACCATCCCGTCGATCGCGCTGCTCGGCATCCTGATCGGGCCGTTCGGGCTCGGGCTGACGAACGTCCTGTTCGCTCTGGTGCTCTACGCGCTGCTGCCGATCACGCGCAACACGATCGTCGGGCTGCGCGGGGTCGATCCGGCCGTCGTCGACGCCGCGCACGGGATGGGGCTCGGCCGGGTGCGGGTGCTGTGGCGGGTGCGGCTGCCGCTGGCGTGGCCGGTGATCCTGTCCGGCATCCGGGTGTCGACGCAGATCACCATCGGGATCGCGGCCATCGGCGCCTACGTCAAGGGACCCGGCCTCGGCAACGAGATCTTCGACGGGCTCGGCCGGTTCGGCTCGGTCAACTCCCTCAACCAGGTGCTGACCGGGACGGTCGGGATCATGCTGCTGGCGCTGCTGTTCGACCTCGCCTACGTCGTCGTCGGCAAGCTGACGGCGTGGCGCCGCCCGCGCACGCGCCTCGAAGGGGCGGCGGGGGAGCCGACCGGCGCCGGCGGTGAGACGATCGAGCTGCGCGAGGTCAGCAAGCAGTACCCCGGCCACGCGGTGCCCGCGGTCGACAACCTTTCGCTGACGATCCCGGCGGGCGAGATCGTCGTGCTGACCGGCCCGTCGGGCTGCGGCAAGACGACGACCATGCGGATGATCAACCGGCTCGTCGAGCCGACGTCGGGGGTCGTCACGCTCGGCGGCACCGACGTGGCGGAGCTCGACCTCGACGAGCACCGGCGGCACACCGGGTACGTCATCCAGCAGGTCGGGCTCTTCCCGCACCTGCGGGTGGACGCCAACATCGGCGTGGTGCCGCGGGTGCTCGGCTGGACGCGGCAGCGCGTCGCCGGCCGCGTGCGCGAACTGCTCGACGTCGTCGGGCTGACCCGCGAGCACGGCCGCCGCTACCCGCGTGAGCTCTCCGGCGGGCAGCAGCAGCGCGTCGGCGTGGCGCGGGCGATGGCGGCGGACCCGCCGGTCCTGCTGATGGACGAGCCGTTCGGCTCCACGGACCCGATCACGCGCGCCCGGCTGCAGGACGAGCTCCTGCGGCTGCAGAAGCAGGTGCGCAAGACGATCGTGTTCGTCACGCACGACTTCGACGAAGCCCTCAAGCTCGGCGACCGGATCGCGGTGCTGCGGCCGCGGTCGGTGCTCGCGCAGTACGACACGCCCCAGGCGATCCTGGCCGCGCCGGCCGACGACTACGTCTCGGCGTTCGCGGGTTCGAAGCGGAACCTGAAGCGGCTCGCGCTGATCCCGGTGGCGGACGTGCCGCTCGGGCCGGCGGCCGGCGGGCTGCCGTCGATCGCCGCCACGGCGACGCTGCGGGACGTTCTGGACACGATGGTCCGCACCGGCAGCACGGCGGTCTCGGTGACCGAAAACGGTGCCGTGCGGGGTGTCTGCGACGTCGCA
>NZ_JAAGNB010000794.1:0-12901 GCF_010550475.1 Amycolatopsis sp. SID8362 | reverse complement strand
TGGGCTTCGGGCTTGGCGAGCAGCACTTCGATGGCGTCGTGGACGCGCTGGCGCTCGGCCGGGTCGGCCGAGGCGTGCGCGAGCGCGGTCACGGACGCGAGGGCGGCGGCCGCCTTGATGCCGTCGGCGCGGGCGGCGAACACGATCGACAGCCGCTGCCGCACCGCCTCCAGGCCGGACGCGTCGAGCAGCGACCGCCGCAGCGCGCCCGCGGTGATCTCCGGCTCCTTGCGGATGGCCTCGACGGCGTGGGAGACGCCGAACAGGTCGAGCTTCTCCAGCAGCCGCAGCCGCGTGCCCGCCGGGACGTCGCACTCCCAGCTGGTGAAGATGTCGGCCGAGATCAGCATGGTCTGCAGGACGTCGTCGTCGAGCTCGGCGAGCTGCCGCAGCGCTTCGGCGTCGGCGGAGGTGAAGCCGCCGGACTCGGCCGACTCGGCGATCAGCCCGATCACCGGCAGCACGTCGGCGACGCGCGGCTTCAACGTGCTTGCCTGCTTCTCCGACAGGATCGTCGCGGCCTTCCAGACGTCGCCGTCCGCGCCTTCGACCGACTCCGGCGCGATGGTGTCGGCTTTGTTCAGCACGGCGATCGCGTTGACCGGACCCGCCTCGCGGCTCGCCGTGGCCGCGGTGAACGCGGCGAGCGCCTGCTGGTCGTCCGCGCGGACGCCCTGGGTGACGACGTACAGCACGGCCTCGGCACCGGCGACGGCGTTGCGCGAGGTGTCGTCCAGCTCGTCCGAGCCCTCTTCGTCGTCATCGTCCTTGCGGTGCTTCGCGGCGCCCAGGAGCTGCTCGGTGCGGGACACCGAAGCGGCGTCGAGCGACCCGAGGCCCGGGGTGTCGATCACCGTCATGCCCTGCAGGACGGCGTTGGTCAGGTACGCCTCGATGTGCGACACCTTCTCGATGTCGACGCCCAGCTCGGCGGGAATCATCCCGTCGGCGGCGAAGGGGAGCACCTGCTTGCGGCCGTCGGTGAAGACGATCTCGACGCGGTCCACCGTGCCGTACTGGAACCGGGTCACCAGCCGCGTGCACTCACCGATGTCGGTCGGCGCGACCCGGCGCCCGATCAGCGCGTTGACCAGCGTGGACTTGCCCGACTTGATCCGGCCGGCGACGGCCACCTGCAGCGGCGCGCCGAGCCGGCGCAGCACCTCGGCGAACCCGGCGGCGGTGCGCGCGGAGACCTGCGACTGCAGGCGGTGGCACAGGTTGGCCACCGACATCGACAGCGGACCCGCGAGCCGGCCCTGCTCCGGTGACGTCACGGCCCCCAGCCCTCTCGTCGTACGGACAACCCCGTGAATCGTGCCATGTCCCTCATCCGGAGGTCGCACCCAAGGTGCTACCGCCGACCGACGCGCGCCCGCCGCCCCGGGACCTAGTGTTGTCTGGTGCGACGGCTGAGCCTCTGGATGCGTGCCCACCCCATGGCGGGCGACACGGTGCTGGCCGTCCTGCTCGGCCTGATCGACATGCTGTTCTTCGTCGCCGACGGGCTGGCCGAAATCGCCGAGCTGCCGCCCTGGTACATCGCCGTTCCGGTGAACATCGCGATGGTGGCGCCGCTGGTGTTCCGGCGGAAGTCGCCGCTGTGGTCGGCGTACGTCGTGCTGGTGATCAGCGTCGTGCACGCGACGCTGATGCTCGGCATCGGCAGCATCGTCGGCCTCGCGTTGAGCATCTACTCGGTCGTCGTCTACGCCGGGCGGCGGCCGGGACTGGTGTTCGTCGGCGCGGTGATCGTCGCGTCGGCCTTGCAGCTGGCGCTGGACCAGACGGACGAGCTGCTCATCTCGGTGCTGTTCCTCGCGTTCGGCATCGCCCTGTGCTGGACGCTCGGCGAGTTCGTCGGGGCCCGGCGCGCCTACGACGTGGAAGTGGAGGCCAGGTTGCACCTGCTCGAGACCGAACGGGACCAGGCCACCCGGATCGCGGTGGCCGAGGAGCGCGGCCGGATCGCGCGTGAGCTGCACGACGTCGTCGCGCACGCGGTGAGCGTGATGGTGGTGCAGGCCGACGGCGCGTCGTACGCGCTGGAGAGCAACCCCGACCTCGCCCGGCGGGCCCTGCAAACGATTTCCGAGACCGGCCGCGGCGCCCTCGGGGAGCTGCGGCGCCTGCTCGACGTGCTGCGCAGCGACGACGCGGACGGCGAGCCGCGCGTCCCGCAGCCGGACGCGCACGCGCTCGCCGAGCTGGCCGAGCGGATGCGGACCGCCGGGGTGCCGGTGGAGCTGGAGACCAACGAGCTCGGCGACCTGCCGGCCGGCGTCTCGCTGGGCATCTACCGGATCGTCCAGGAGTCGCTGACCAACACGCTCAAGCACGCCGGCCGCGGCGCGACGGCGTCGGTGCGGGTGCACCGGACCGGCGACCTGGTCGAGGTGCTGGTGTCCGACGACGGCGCGGGCCGCGTCCCGCAGCTGGCCGGTTCTTCGCAACGCCTGCCGGGCGGCAACGGCTTGATCGGCATGCGCGAACGCGCGCACGTCTACGGCGGCACGCTGGAAGTGGGCCCGGCTCAGGGCGGTGGGTGGCAGGTCCGCGCGGCCCTGCCGGTTAGGTTGGACAAGTGATCCGTGTGGTGGTCGTCGACGACCAGGAACTGATGCGCGTCGGCTTCCGGATGGTGCTCGGCGCGCAGGCCGACATCGACGTCGTGGGCGAGGCCGGCGACGGCGCCGAGGCGATCGAGCTGGCCTCGCGACTGCGGCCGGACGTCGTGCTGATGGACGTCCGCATGCCAGTGCTCGACGGCGTCGAAGCGACCAAGCGGATCGTCGCCGACGGCACCGCGCGGGTACTCGTGATGACGACGTTCGACCTCGACGAGTACGTCTACGCGGCCCTGCAGGGCGGCGCGAGCGGGTTCCTGCTCAAGGACACCCAGCCCGGCCACCTGGTATCGGCCCTGCGAGCGGTGGCTTCGGGCGACGCGGTGGTGTCGCCGTCGGTGACCCGCCGGCTGCTCGACCGCTTCGTCGGCTCGGGCGGCACACCGATGCGGGACACCGCGGAGCTGGACGTGCTGACCGACCGCGAGCGCGAAGTCCTGGTGCTGATCGCGAAGGGCATGTCGAACCTGGAGATCGCGGAGGCGCTGTTCCTTTCCGAGGCGACGGTGAAGACGCACGTCGGGCGGATCCTGGCGAAGCTGGAGCTGCGGGACCGGGTGCAGGCCGTGGTGCTGGCCTACGAAACCGGCCTCGCCCGCCCCGGCCTCGCCTGACTCAAGCGGCACTTTCTCTAGGAAAGATGCGCTCAGAGGCCACTTGGACGCATCTTTCCTAGAGAAAGTGCCGTCTGGACAGCCGCGACCACTCGCTTCGGATCACCGTACAAGTCAGCCTTGGTGACGATCACGAAGCGCCATCCCTCGGCCTCGATCGCCGTGCGGCGCTGCGCGTCGAGGCGCGGCTGGATCCCGTCGAGATGCCACTCACTGTCGTACTCGACAGCCAGCTTCTGCGCGGGGAATGCCAGGTCAAGACGGCCGAGGAAGCCACCTGACGCCGTGACGACGTCGACTTGGACCTCCGGCTTGAGCCCGGCGACGGTGAGCCACACCCGCAGCTCGGACTCGGGCACGCTCTCCGAGCGCGCATTCGCCAGCGCGACCGCTTTCCTGGCTCGCACCATTCCGTTGTCGCGGCGCGGCCTGAGGTAGCGGTGCAGCTCGGCCAGGTCCACCAGCCCGCTGCCGAGGAAGGCGTCGAGGTAGCCGACGGTCCGGGGAAGCGAACGATGAAGCTTGGTGTTCGTGGCGACGTCCAACGCGAGCCGCAGCGGTGTGGCGAGCTGGATGTCACCCCACGGCTCGCTGTCGATCACCCGGCTGGTCCGCCGGATGTGCAGTCCCGCCTGCCGGTCGAACTGCATGTTCTCGGGCACGACGAATTCGACCAGGTCCTGCGGACCGACCAGCTCAAGACCCCAGATAGCCGCTGCCGAGCACCCGGTCAGAACGGCGCCACTCGGTGCGAGCAGAGCAGCAGCCCGGCACCGCACCGAGTGTGTGACTTCAGTCGTCGAGGCGATGTAGACGTTCCGGAACAAGCGGGTGAACGACGGAGACCGCAAGTCGCACAACGTCAACGCGTCTTCGGCCACGGCGTGGCTCCCGATGAAGGGCTCGGCGAAGTCGACCAGGTCACTACTGCGGAGGCGTACCACCCATCAAATCTGCATCACCCCACCGACGAACAAGGCCACCGAAGATCAACTACGGCTTAGTTGTCCACATACCCCGAAATCCCTCCACAACCTCGCATCTTTCCTAGGGAAAGTGCCACCTTGGGGTCCCGAGGCGCCACTTTCGTAGAGAAAGTGGCGGGTTCGTCAGCGGAAGGTGTCTGGTGGGGTGGTGGCTGGGTCTTTGCCTGCGTGGCGGACTTCGGTGAGCCAGCGGCCGAAGTCCGGGCGGTCGCCGTCGATGTCCGTGTAGTTGTACTCGTGCATCAAGGTCCAGGACGCCAGTGTCTGGCCGGCGAAGCGGGACACGGAGGGGTCTTGGGCGAGGGCTGCGACGCCGCGGGCCAGCAGGTACGGCGTCTCCGAGATCTTGAAGTCAACCGGGGCCAGCTTGCCGACCGCGTCGCGCCAGTTGTCCTCGGTGACCTCGAAGTGGTCGAGCATCGACTCCGAACGCAGGAAGCCCGGGGTCACCGCGAGGCCGACGCAGTCGTTCTTCTTCAGCTCCACGCCCAGCGCCCGGCCGAGCGCGCGGATGCCGCACTTGGCCAGGTAATAGGGCAGGCCCGCGCCGACGTAGTCGTCGTTGTCGCCGTCGGTCACCTCGAGGACCAGGCCGCGGCGGGCGACCACCAGCGGCAGCAGCTTGTGCAGCGCGATGAGGTGCGTGTCGAGCGCGTTGTGCGTCAGGTTCAGCGCGTCTTCCAGCGGCGTCTCCCAGAAGGGCGCGTCGAAGTGGAAGTACATGTCGCCGCCCCAGACGTCGTCGACCAGGATGTCGATTCCGTCCACTTCGGACTCGATGCGTGCCTTCAAGGCGTCCACATCGGACTGCGAGGTGAAGTCGCAGCGGACGACCACCGCGCGACCGCCCGCCGCTTCGACCAGCTCGCCCGTTTCCTCGATCGTTTCCGGGCGCTTCAGCGGTGACGACGTTTCGCGCGTCGTGCGGCCGGTGACGTACACCGTCGCGCCCGCGCGGCCCAGTTCCACCGCGATCGCCCGGCCGCAGCCCCGGGTCGCCCCGGTGACCACGGCCACCTTGCCCTGCAAGCTCATGCGTCCTCCCGTCCGCGCCACGCGGTCAGCACCGCGTCGACGTCCTCCGCCAGCCGGTCGGCCAGCCGCCCGTGCGGCCGGATCGACCAGTCGATCGACACCCCGTTGATCACGTCCAGCACGACCCGGGCGGCCCGCGGCACGCTCGGCGCGTGCGGCAACGCCGAAGCCGCCGCCCGCACGAGCCGCCGCAGTTCTTCCTCGACCGCCGTGAAGTGCTCGCCCAGCAGCGACCGCAGCACCGGGTCGCCGATGTCCACGCCGAGCTGGCCCAGGTGGTTCGCCGCCTCCTCGGCGTCGCCCAGCACCGCGTAGACCGACACCGCCGCGGCGCGCAGGCCGTCGACCGGGTCGCCCGCCCGCTCGGCGCACTCCCGCATCTGCTCGACCGCCCGCCGCGTGGCCCGCCGGCTCATCGCCTGCAGCAGGCCGCTCTTCGAGCCGAACCGCTGCGCGACCGTGCCGACCGAAACACCAGCTTCCGAAGCCACCTGCGCGAGCGTGAAACCGGGGCCACACCTGCCGATCACGGTCTCCGCCGCGCCAAGCAGCCGCTCGTCGGTGATGCTCCTCGGCCGGGCCACGTCATTATTGAACCACAGTTCATTAATGACGTCGAATCAGGGTCGGCTCAGGGTCATCACGGATCGCGCATCGGCCGAAGAGCCAGCAAGGTACTACTCAGGTAGGGGGGCCGGTTCGGTCTACAGGGTGACGCGCGAACCGCCTCCGACCCGCGACGATGAACGCGTCGTAAGCGAGGGGCGGAAGAGGAGCAGCCATGATCGAGGCAACCGGCCTCACCAAGCGGTACGGAAAGACACTGGCGGTGAACAACCTGTCGTTCTCCGTGGCCGCGGGTCAGGTCACCGGCTTCCTCGGCCCGAACGGGGCCGGCAAGTCCACCACCATGCGCATGATCCTCGGCCTGGACAACCCGACGGCCGGCCAGGTCACCATCGGCGGCAAGAAGTACCACGACCTCAAGGAGCCGCTGCGCACCGTCGGCGCGCTGCTCGACGCGAAGTGGGTGCACCCCAACCGCTCGGCCCGCGCCCACCTGCTGTGGATGGCGAAGTCCAACCGCATCCCGGCCGCCCGGGTCGACGAGGTGCTCGAAACCGTCGGCCTGACGAGCGTCGCGAACAAGCGCGCCGGCGGGTTTTCGCTCGGCATGTCGCAGCGGCTCGGCATCGCCGCCGCCCTGCTCGGCGACCCCGAGGTGCTGCTGTTCGACGAGCCGGTGAACGGCCTGGACCCCGAGGGCATCCTCTGGATCCGGAAGTTCATGCACCGGCTGGCCGAGGAAGGCCGCACCGTGTTCGTGTCGAGCCACCTGCTTTCCGAGATGGCGCTGACCGCGAGCAACCTGGTGGTGATCGGCCGGGGGCAGCTGATTTCGCAGTCGTCGACCCAGGACTTCGTCGCCCGCGCGGCGGAGAACACGGTCAAGGTCCGCTCGCCGCAGCTGGCGGAACTGCGCGACGCGCTCCAGCGCGCCAGCGCCGGCGTCACCGGGGACGACACCGGTCTCGTGGTGTCGGGCATGGACAGCGACAAGATCGGCGAGATCGCCGCCACCAACCGGATCGTCCTGCACGAGCTGAGCCCGCAGACCGGTTCGCTGGAGCAGGCCTTCATGCAGATCACCGGCGACTCCGTCGAGTACCACACCGGGCTCGACGCCGAGGCGCAGCACGTGCTCGAGTCCGCCAAGTAAACGGGGAAACCAAGACCATGAACCTGCTCGCGGTAGAACGCATCAAGCTGTTCTCCACCCGCTCGCCGTGGTGGTGCGCGCTCATCACCCTGGCCCTGTCCGTCGGCTTCGCGGCCATCCTGGCCGGGGCGACCGAACCGACCGACTCGGTGACGATCTCCGCCACCCAGTTCGGCGCTTCCCAGTTCGGCATCGCCGTCGTCATGGTGCTCGCGGCCCTCGCCGTGACCACCGAATACCGCTTCAACACCATCCGCACGACGTTCCAGGCGGTGCCGCACCGCTCGCCGGCGCTGGTCGCCAAGGCCGTCGTCGTCGGACTGCTGGGGCTGGTGCTCGGCGAGGTCGCCGCGTTCGGGGCCTGGGGCCTCGGCGTGCTGATGCGCCCGAACGACCACCTCGGCCTGCACACGACCCAGGACTGGCTGAACGTCGCGGGCATCGGCCCGGTCTTCGCGCTCAGCGCGGTGCTCGCGGTCGCCGTCGGCATCCTGGTCCGGCACAGCGCGGGCGCCATCGCCCTGCTGCTGATCTACTACTTGGCCGTCGAACAGCTGGTGACGCTGATCCCGAAGATCGGCGCCGACATCCACGAGTGGCTGCCGTTCAACGTGGCCAACAAGTTCCTCCGCGGCTCGGAGGTGGTCAACGGCCCGGCGCCGTCGGACTCGCCGCTGAGCCCCGGCTGGGCGCTGGCGTACTTCGCCGGCATCGCGATCGTGTTCCTGCTCGTCGCACTCGGGGTTGCGAAGAAGCGGGACGCTTAAGGGGATACAGGGGAAAAACACCGGATCCGGGTCGCGCTGTCGGGGGGCGACCCGGATCCGGTGTTTCGCAGTAGGCTCCGGGTGACGGGACGGGGGAGCGCATGATCGAAGCGAACGCGCTGACCAAGCGGTACGGCACGACGACCGCGGTCGACGAGCTGACGTTCACCGCGCGGTCGGGGCGGGTCACCGGGTTCCTCGGACCGAACGGCGCCGGGAAGTCCACGACCATGCGGCTGGTCCTCGGCCTCGACACGCCGGACGCGGGCACGGTGCTCGTCGACGGCGTCCCGTACCGGGAGCTGAAAGATCCACTTCGGACGGTCGGCGCGATGCTGGACGCCACCTGGCGCCACCCCGGGCGCAGCGGACGCGACCACCTGCGCTGGCTGGCCGCCACCAACGGCATCACCGACAAGCGCGTCGAAGAGGTGCTCGCGCTGGTCGGGCTGACGAGCGTCGGCAAGACCCGCGTCCTGCAGTACTCCCTCGGCATGCAGCAGCGGCTGGGCATCGCCGCCGCGATGCTCGGCGACCCGCGCGTGCTGCTGTTCGACGAGCCGGTGAACGGCCTCGACCCGGAGGGCATGGCCTGGATCCGGCAGCTGCTGCACGCGCTCGCGGCCGAGGGCCGGACCGTGTTCGTGTCCAGCCACCTGCTGCCCGAGATGGCGCAGACCGCGCAGGACCTCGTGGTGATCGGCCGGGGACGGCTCATCTACCAAGGGACGATGGACGACTTCGTCGCGCGGACGAGCGAGCACGGCGTGCGCGTGCGCACCCCGCACGCCGACGAGCTGCGGGCCGCGCTCACCGGGCAGGCCGAGTTCAGCGAGGCCGACGGCGCCTTCCTGGTGTCCGGAATGGACAGTGACCGGATCGGGCAGCTCGCCTTCGACGCGGGCGCGACGCTGCACGAGCTGAGCCCGATCACCGGCTCGCTGGAGCAGGCCTACCTCGACCTCACCCGCGAATCCGTCGAGTTCGCGGGCCCGGCTTCGGAGGCGTCCCGATGATCACCAACCTCCTCCGCGCCGAGCGCATCAAGCTCTTCAGCACCCGCGCGCCCTGGTGGTGCCTGGCGATCGCGTTCGTCGCGCCGCTCGGCTTCACCGCGTTGTTCTTCGCGCTGGCCGGGCCGGAGATCCCGGCGACGGTCGGCAACACCCAGCTCGCCAGCGGCAACGGCCGGACCGTGCTGCTCGTCCTCGCGATCCTCGCGACGGCGTCGGAGTTCAACTGGGGCACCATGCGGCTGACCTTCCAGGCGGTGCCGAGCCGGGTGCCCGCGCTGGTGGCGAAGCTGGCGGTGCTCGCCGCGCTCGGCGCGGTGCTCGGGCTGGTCGTCGGCTTCGGCTCGTGGGGACTGGCGTCGCTGGTGCAGCCGGACGCCGACCTCGCGCTGCACTCGGCCGCGGACTGGCGCGCGGTGCTCGGCCAGAGTCTGGTGTTCCTGTTCACCGCGGTGGCCGGCGTCGGCGTCGCGCTCCTGCTGCGCAGCGTCGCCTTCGGGCTGACCGTGGTGCTGGTGTGGACGCAGGTGCTCGAAGGCCTGGTGATCTTGATCCCGGGCGCCGGCAGGCACATCTACCAGTGGATGCCGTTCCACGCCGCCGACGAGTTCGTCGGCGCGGGCGGGTTCGCCGCGGGGCCGCTGCGGCTGCCGGACGCGCCGCTCGGCCCGTGGGGGTACCTCGGCTACTTCGCGGCGATCACCGTTGCCCTGTTCGTGGCCGGCGTGCTCGTAACGGCACGCCGTGATGCCTGAGCGTGACCGCGGTCTCAATACCGCAAAAACCTTTGTTAAAAGAAGATGAAACCCCTGTGGCTTCTCTCACAGCCACCGGACATAATGCTATGACCAGGCAATATTCGTAAGAGAGAGCGTGCCGGACCCGTCTGAGCTCCCCTGGAGGTGATCCTTGACGGTGGACACCGGTCAAGAATTGGGCAGCACGATTCCCCGAGCCCGCGTCGAAGACGACGCTCCCCAGCTCGAACCCATGCTGGACCTCGAATGGTCGCGGGCGATCGAGCTCCCGCGGGCCGCCATGACCGCGGCGACGCCCGCCGAACTCCGCCGGGCGTGGGTGCACCGCGCGCCGGAAGACCGCGTCCTGGCCCTGTTCCGCGCTTCGGCCGGGATGGCGGGCCCGATCCCCGCGCCGTGGTGGCTGCGGGCGGTGGCGGACGGGACCCTCGATTCGCGGGAACAGGGTTTCCGCGTCGAGGACCGGATCGCGCAACTGCTCGGCAGGCGCCCGGGCTGGGAATTCGTCCCGTGGGCCGCCGACGGCGAATCCGGTTACTGGGAGTTCATGCCGTCCGAGCGCGGGAAATCGGGACACGCGATTCCGACGACGGTCATGAACACCGACCGGCACCCGGGCTGGATCGACGTGCTCCCCGCGCACACGGGGGCGACGCCGGACCCGATCGCGATCGCCGGGCTGGCGGGGCTGCGGTCTCGTCTCGGGGAGCTGGAAGCCGTTCGTTAACCTCGGTGAGTGGAAAACGAGCACCAACCCCGGCTGCGCAGCGTCGTCAGCTACGTGAAGCGCGGCGGCCGGATGACCGTCGGACAGCAGCGCGCGTGGGACGAACTGTGGCCGGCGCTCGGCCGCACGGTCGGTGAGCTGCCCGCCGGAAAGCTGGACTTCACCGAGTGGTTCGGCCGCGAAGCGCCGGTGATGCTGGAGATCGGCTCCGGCATGGGCGAGACGACGTCGCAGCTGGCCGCCGCGGCGCCGGAGCTGAACTACGTCGCGGCCGAGGTCTACGACCCGGGCCTCGGCCAGCTGATGCTGCGCGCCGAAAAGCTGGGCGTCGGGAACCTGCGGCTGCTGCACGGCGACGCCGTCGTGTTCCTGACCGAGCACGTCGAGCCGGACACGCTGCACGGCGTCCGGTTGTTCTTCCCCGACCCGTGGCCGAAGAAGAAGCACCACAAGCGGCGGATCGTGTCGCCGTCGTTCGCGGCGCTCGTGGCGTCGCGGCTCGCGCCCGGCGGCACGTTCCACATGGCGACCGACTGGGAGAGCTACGCCGAGCAGATGCTGGAAGTCTGTTCCGCCGAGCCGGCGTTGAAGAACCGGTACGACGGCTGGGCGCCGCGGCCGGACTGGCGGCCGGTGACCAAGTTCGAGCAGCGCGCCGACGTCGAAGGCCGCGTCTCGCACGACCTCATCTTCGAAAAGCGGTAGGAGTTCGCCCCTCCCCCGACAGAGGGGCGAACGTCCTCCCTATTCGTCGGCCAGCGGCTCGGCCTGGACCCGCTTGAGCGCGGGGGTGCAGACCGACGCGCCGAGCAACGCCACGCCGACGCCGAGCACGACCGGCGCCAGCAGCCACGGGCTGAGCACTATGCCCCGTTCGTCGACCATGCTGTAGAGGCCAACACCGACGAGCACCCCGACGATTCCCGCGCCGATGGTGGCGACCAGCGCCGGCAGCGCGGCCTCCATCCGCAGCGCCCTCGCCAGCACCCGGACCGGCGTGCCGGCCGCCATCAGCGCCCCGAACGTGCGGCGGCGGTCCATCACCGACCCCGCGGTCGCGACCGCGGCGCTGCAGCCCGCCAGCACACCGGCGGCGATCAGCCCGATCACCGTGACGCGGCGCAGGTCGCCGAGCTCGGTCTGCTGGTTGAACAGGTACTGGTCGCGGCTGCCGATCTCCTCACCGGCGGCCGGCCCGGCCAGGGCCGTGCGGACGATCTCGCGGTTCGCATCGGTCGTCGGCGCGACCACGGTGACGTACTTCGGCGCGAAGCCGACCGGCAGCGCGGCCGGGTCGATGATCGACGTGCTCGACAGATCCGAGTCGGGCAGGTGGATCGCCTCCGCCCGCGTCCCCGACTTCACGGCCACCGCCGGCCCTTCCCAGTTGTCGGCGAGCTTGTACCGCGCCAGGTCGAGCGCCGAGTCGCCGAAGACGGCCGGACCGCCCGTGCAGTTCTCCGCGGTGAGCCCGAACCGGGTCAGCTTGACGGCGTCGGCGCAGGTCATCACCAGCGCGCGGTGCCCGGTGCGGTTGTTCCCCTCGCCCTCGACCAGGTAAACCTCGCCGACCGCGACCGCCTTCTCGGCCTGGCCGTACTTCTGCAGGGACCCGTTGGCCTGCTCGACGATCTTGCCCGCGTGCTGGTTGTCCGTGTCGACGTAGAGCACCGAGTCGACGAAGGACCGTCCGCCGCCGGCCATCGACTCGAACGTCGGCAGCAGCGTCAGCGCCATCGACCCGGCGAACACCGCGAGCACGATCCCGGCGGACGCGCGGTAGGCGCCCTTCGGGTCGTCACGCAGGCGACGGCCGGCGAGCAGCGCGGACGGGCGCCGCCAGATCCGGACGAACGTGCCGCCGACCGCCGACGTCACCCACGGCCCGACGATCGCGGCCGAGCCGACCAGCAGGAACAGCCCCGCCATGACCATCGTGATGCCGCCGGAGTCCTTCGCCGTCGTCACCGCGACCAGGAAGAACAGCCCCGCCGCGGGCAGCGCCAGCAGCCGCCACCAGCGCAACGGCTTCTTCGTGTGGCCGCCGGTCGCGAACAGCGGGTTCTTCAGCACGCGGCGCAGGCCGAGGATGCCGGCCAGCACCACGAGCACCGGGATGGCCACGACGATGAACACCGTCAAGCCGACCGGCAGCGCGAAGTCGGCCGCGAGCCAGGTACCGCCCGCCCACGGGACGAACGACGCGAGGCCGTGCAGCGCCGGGCTGATCACCAGGCCGAGCAGGGCGCCGATGCCGGCGGACAACGTCGTCTCGGCGGCCACCATGTTCGTGACCTGCCCCGGGGTCGCGCCGGCCAGCCGGATCGCGGCGAGCCGCCGTTCGCGCCGGGCCGCGGTCAGCCGGGCCGAGGACGCCACCAGCACCAGGCTCGGCACCAGCAGCACGATGATCCCGACCCAGGACAGCAGCATGAGCAGGGGATCCGGGCTCGCCTTCCCGGCCGGGAAGCCCGGCACCTGGTTGGCGCTCTCCGGCATCGCGTCCGCGGTGTGCCCGGTGAGCGCGACGAGCTGCTCCGGGAAGCGGAGGCCGTCCTCGCCGATGGCGCCGACGGGCTTGCCGAACCGGTCGCCGAGCTGGTCGGCCGGGTGGCCCTGGAGCAGCCGGCCGAGCGCGGGCGACACGACGGTCT
>NZ_JAAGNB010000755.1:0-1072 GCF_010550475.1 Amycolatopsis sp. SID8362 | reverse complement strand
ACCGGGTGCCGCACGCGCAGCGACCACCACGTGAAGACCGCGAGCGCGCCGGCGCCGACGGCCGCGAGCACGCCGTTCAGCTCGGTGAGCGCGTAGACCAGCAGCGGCAGGCCGAGGGACACCAGCGCGAGCCCCGGCCAGTCCATCGGCGGCGGTTGCGCCCGCTCGCCGCGCGGCACGTACCGCAGGGCCAGCCCGAACGCGACCAGTCCGATCGGCACGTTCAGCCAGAACAGCACCGGCCACGAGAAGTGCGCGAGCAGGAACCCGCCGACGCTCGGCCCGACGACCGGCGCGAGGCCGACGACCAGCCCGAGCGTGCCCATCGTGCGGCCCAGCCGGTCCGGGCCGACGGCCAGCCCGATCACGGTTTGCCCGGCGGTGACCATGATGCCGGTGGCCATGCCCTGCACCGCCCGGAAGGCGATCAGCGTGACCGCGTCCGGCGCGAGGGCGCAGGCCACCGACGTCAGGAGGAACGCGGCGAGCGCCCACAGCCACAGCCGGCCCGCCCCGAGCTTCCGCACGAACCACGGTGTGAGCGGGAGGGCGGCGGCGAGGCCGAGCAGGAAAGCCGTGGCCACCCACTGGATTTCGATGAGGCTGACCCCCAGGCGCAGTCTCATCGATTCCAGCCCGACGGCGACGATCGAGCCGTCCATGTTGCCCAGGAACCCGCCCAGTGCCATGACGCCGGAGGCGAGCCAGACGGTGCGGGGGATGGGTGGTGCGGTGGTCATGCCGACGACGGTAAAAGCTCAAGGAAGGTCGAAGTCAACCCCGGCGGTTCGAGCTGCCGCGGACGACCAGCCGCGCGGTCAGCGTCGTCGTGGTCGCCGGCCGGGGACCGCCGTCGGCGATGCGGGCCAGCAGCAGCCGGGCCGCCCGTTGGCCCATCGCGTAGGCCGGCTGGTCGAGCACCGTCAGCGCCGGCGTGATCAGCGTGGCCCACGGGACTTCGTCGAAGGAGACGATCCCGACGTCGCGGCCCGGCCGCAGGCCCAGTTCCGCCAGCACCTGCAGCACGCCGGCCGCCATCGGGCTGCCGGACACCAGGAGCGCGTCCGGCGGG
>NZ_JAAGNB010000704.1:0-2946 GCF_010550475.1 Amycolatopsis sp. SID8362 | reverse complement strand
CTGCGCGCCGTGCTGGCGCCGCTGGCCCGCGCGGGGAGCCCGTTCGCGGCCGAGGTACCCCGCGACCGCGCCCGCGGCGCGCACTGGGTCGAGCCGGCGCTGGTCGGTGAGGTCGTCTACCGGCGGCTGACGCCGGACCTGCGGCTGCGCCACACTTCCTGGCGCGGCCTGCGCCCCGATCGGGTGCCGGCCGAGGTGCGGATTCCCTGACGGCCCGGAATTGTCGGTGGTGCGTGGTTTGCTCGGCGGCATGGCACCTTCGGCACTGACCAGACCACCCGCCCGCACCGAGCGCCTGTTCGGCCTGCGCGGGCGTTCGTTGTACGCGCACGCAGCTCGTCGGGTTCTGCCGCCGTGTGCCTCCCGCGCGTCGCCTCGCCGAGAGCGGTTCTCGTACCGGTGCGAGGAGGTGGTCGTCCGGCTGTCGCTGTGATCGCGGTCACCCCCGGTCACATCGGGTCGGCCCGCGGAGTCGGGGGAGTGAAAGGCGCCGGAACCCCGGCGCGGCACCCCCTCCCGAGGAGTCCCGATGTCGACCGCCTATCTGATCGTCACTCTCGCCGCCGCCGCGTTCGTCGCGTTCTCGGCCGTGTCGGTGTTCGCCCGCGCGAAGTGGGTCGTCGAGCCGATCACCGAATACGGCGTGCCCGAGGCGTGGTGGCCGTGGCTCGGCGCGGCCAAGGCGGCCGGCGCGGCAGGACTGGTCGTCGGGCTGTTCGTGCCGTGGATCGGCGTCGCGGCGGCGATCGGACTGGTGCTGTACTTCGCCGGCGCGGTCGTCACCGTGCTGCGCGCCCGGTCGTACGCGCACGTCGTCTTCCCGCTGATCTACGTGGCGCCCGTCGTCGCGTCGCTGTCGCTGCTCGGCTGATCGGCGAGCCAGGTGAGCGCGGCGGCGGCGTGGTCCAGCACGGAGAGGTGCCCGTCGCCGGGGGTGAGCCGGAGCTCGGCGCGGGGACACCGCGTGGCGAGCCACCGGCTGTGCGCGGCGGGGACCATCCGGTCGTCCTCGCCGTGCACCAGCAGCACCGGCGCGGCGATGGCGGCCGGGTCGGCGCCCCACGGCGCGACGTACGCGAGGTCGTCGTCGATCAGCCCGACGGCCCCGAGCGCGGGCTGGACGACGCTGTCGAGCCAGGACCACGACCCCTTCAACGCGGCGAAGTCGGCGGCGGTGAAGACGGCGGGATTGAACTCCGCGGAGGCTTCGTACGCCTCCTTGGCGGCGCGGCCTTCGGTGGCGGCGCGCAGGGCACCCGGGTCGGCCATGCCCGCGAACCAGTCGTCCCCGTAAAACGGCGCCACCACGGCGAGACCGGCGGCGGCGAGGACACGATCGGGCAGCAGCGCCGCGCACGCGAGCGCGTGGGAGCTGCCCCCGGAGTGACCCAGCACGGCGAAGCGCCCGACCCCGAGCGCGTCGGCGACGGCGGTCGCGTACCCGGCCGCGTCCCCGACGGTCCGCCCGGGCACCGGTGTCGAGCCGCCGTAACCGGGCCGGTCGTAGGAGATCCAGCGGATCCCGAGTTCCTCGCCGAGCGGGAGCAACGGCCCCGGCGGCGCCCCGAGGTTGGGCGTGCCGTGGTGCCAGAGCACGGTGAGCCGCCCCGGCCCGCCGCTGTCGTAGACGTGCAGGCGCCCGCCGGGCAGCGTCAGGTCGTGTTCGGCGAACGCGGTCACCGGGCGAGCCGCTCGGCCAGCCACGCCAGCGAAAGCGGGTAGCGGTAGTCGATCGCCGCGTGGCCGGCGTCGAACAGCTCGAAGCGCACCCGGTCGTCGGGCAGGCCCGCGTCGGCGATCGCCGCCCGGAAGGCCTCCGCGCCGAGGTCGAGGTAGTACTCGTCGCTCGTGCCCGCGTCGATCCACACCGCGCGCAGCGAGCGGATGGCCGCCGCGTGGTCCGGCACCATCCGGACCGGGTCCCAGGCCAGCCAGCGCGCCCAGACCTCCGGCCGCACCGCGCCGGTCAGCGGGTCGCACGGCAGTTCCGGCGTCCCGTCCTCCCGCGCCGAGAAGCACGCCGAGACGCCGAGCAGCTGCAGCAGGGTCGCGTCGTCCGGCTTGGTGAACGCCGGGCGGGCGCGGAAGTCCGCCCACCACTTGAGGATGTCGTGGTCGTAGCTCCGCAGGGCGCGGGCCGCCTTGCCGAAGTCCTGGAGGTAGCTCAGCTCGTACAGCGAGTCGCCCGCGTGCGTCGCCAGCGCGCCGAACAGGTCGGGCCGCAGCATCGGGGTGATCATCGCGCCGAACCCGCCCGACGACTTGCCGGCGATCGCCCGGGACTCCGGGACCGGCAGGGTGCGGTAGCGCGCGTCCACCCACGGCACGATCTCGTCGCACAGGTACGAGTGGTAGCGGCCGGTGCCCGGCGAGTCGACGAACTGGGAGCCGCCGTACGCGGTCCACGCGTCGACGTACACGACCACGCAGCCTGGGGTCCCGCCGGCGAAGACCGCGTCGGCGGTCTCCAGGAAGGTCTGCCGGAACGGCGTGCGGTTGGCCCACATCGCCACGTGCCCGGTGTAGCCCTGGATGACGTACACCGCCGGGTACCGCTCGTCGCCGTCGTCGTAGCCCGGCGGGACGTACACCCACAGCGGCCGTTCGTGCGGGTCGCCGAGCGGGTTGCCGCGCAGCAGCTCGGAGTCCACGGTGTGCCGGTCGAGCCGGCCGGCGAGGTCGCCTTCCCAGGGCAGCATGGCGCCAGTCAACCAGAAGCACCCGGTTGCGGGGGCTAAGCGATACCTCTTTTCCGCGCGTAGCGTTGAGCCGTTCCGCCCCGACCTCCGTGTTACGGGCACGGTGGTGGGTCAGGGAATGTGGGGAAGAGCATGAAACATCCGGGGCCGTTGTACACGTTGCTCGCCGGCGTCGCGCTCGCCGGCGGGATCGGGATCGTCAACCTGGCGACCGGGACCGGCGCCGCGCCGGTCGCCGGGGCCGCGA
>NZ_JAAGNB010000645.1:0-1980 GCF_010550475.1 Amycolatopsis sp. SID8362 | reverse complement strand
CCCGGCTTCGCTGAACTGCCTGGCCACCCGATGACGGCCCCGACAAGGGTGCGCGACCTCCTCCTGCCCACCCTCCTGACCCTGGCAAGCCGAGGCCCGGCAAGCGCGAAGAACTTCCTGTCCCTACTACTGCCAGGCCCCGAGCCCATCCCGCCGCCGCTGCCGTCCCGAGGACGGCACGGCACCCGAGTCACAGCCGACACCACCCGGCCGCACATTCCGGCACTGCTGCCACTTCCGTCGCAGGTGGGCACCCGAGTCACGGCCGAGGCCACTCCGGCGGCGCCCTGGCCGCCGTCCGCACGACGGCGCGGCACCCGAGTCACTGCCGACGCCACCCGGCCGCACATTCCGGCGCCGCTGCTACTCCCGCCACGGGCGGGCACCCGCGTCACGTCCGACGCCACCCCGGCGCCGCTGCCACTCCCGTCGCAGGCGGGCACTCGAGTCACAGCCGAGGCCACTTCGGCGGCGCCCTCCCCGCCGTCCCCACAACGGCTCGGCACCCGAGTCACAGCCCAGTCCACCCCAACCAACCCGGTGACCCCATGACGACCGACTTCGTGGACCGCGTCCGCAACCGCCTCGCCGGCGACCGCCGCCAGGCCGACCCGGTCGCCGTCGCCACCGCCGTCCGCGCCGAGGCAGCCGGCGCCCTCGGCCACGACGCCGTCCTAGACGCGGCCCGCCGAGCCCGCGACGAATTCCTCGGCGCCGGCCCGCTCGCCCCGCTCCTCGAAGACCCCACGACCACCGACGTGCTCGTGACCGGCCCGGGCGAAGTCTGGACGGACGGCCCCGCCGGCCTCACCCGCACCACCGTCCACTTCACGAACGAGGAAGCCGTCCGCCGGCTCGCCCAGCGCCTCGCCTTCGCCGCGGGCCGCCGCCTCGACGACGCCCAGCCCTATGTGGACGGCTGGCTCCCCGGCGCCGGTCCGCACGGCCGGATCCGCATCCACGCCGTCCTCCCCCCGATCGCGGCAGCCGGTACCTGCCTGTCCCTCCGCGTCCTCCGCCCGGCGACGCACGACCTCGCCGCACTCCGCACACTCGGCGCGTTCGACGCCGAAGGCGCGAAGCTGCTGCAGACCGTCGTCGCGAAGCGAATGGCGTTCCTCGTCACCGGCGGCACGGGAGCGGGCAAGACCACCCTCCTCGCCGCCCTGCTCGGCGCGGTCGACCCGGCCGAGCGGATCGTCTGCGTCGAAGATGCCGGCGAGCTCCAGCCCGCGCACCCGCAGTTCGTCAGCCTCGTCGCCCGTCCGGCCAATGTGGAGGGTGCGGGCGCGGTCGGCCTGCCCGAGCTGGTGCGCCAGGCCCTCCGCATGCGCCCCGACCGGCTGGTGGTCGGCGAGGTCCGCGGCGCCGAGGTCGGCTCGTTGCTCACCGCGCTGAACACGGGCCACGACGGCGGCGCCTGCACCGTCCACGCGAACTCCCCGGCGGAGGTGCCCGCCCGCATCGAGGCACTGGCCGCACTCGGCGGTCTCGGCCGCGATGCCGTGCACAGCCAGCTGGTCGCGGCGATCCGCGTGGTCCTGCACATGCGACGCGAGCAGGGCGGCCGCCGTCGCCTCGCCGAGGTCGGCGTCCTCCGCGCCGAACATGGCCGGGCCCGGGTGGTGCCGGTGTGGCGCGCGGGCCGCTGGACCATCGACCGCCACCTCTTCGCGGCCTCGGGGGCGATCGCGTGCTGACAAATGGTTTCTCGCGCGAGCGAAGGAGAATCCGGTGATCACGGCGTGGGCCCCCCTGTGCGTCGGCGCCGCCCTGGCGTGCTGGCCCGCACCCCCGAACCGGCTTCAAGTGGCGGTCGAGCCACCGACGACGATCCGCGTCCCCGACGTCCGGCGCGTCGTCGGCTGGCTGCTCCCCACCGCGCTGGCCGGGTTGCTGGCCGGAGCGGGCGGCGCGATCGCCGCCGGTGTCCTGACGCTGGCGTGGCGCCAGGAGTGGCGGGCCCACCGGCGCGCCGCC
>NZ_JAAGNB010000594.1:0-2648 GCF_010550475.1 Amycolatopsis sp. SID8362 | reverse complement strand
GTCGGGCCGCCGGTGCCGCCGCGCCAGGCGGGCCGCTCGCTGGCGACGGCGCAGGAAGCCCTGCGCCTGGTGGCCGCGGACGTCCTCCCGGACGAGCCGCTGACCTGGTGCGAAGACCACCTCGCGACGCTGTGGCTGCGCAAGGAGCCGTTCCTCGCCACGGAGGTGTGCCGGCGGCGGCTGGCCCCGCTGACGGCGTTGACGCCGAAGCAGTACAACCGCCTCGCGGGCACGCTGCTCGCGTGGCTGGAGACGTGCGGCAACGTCCGGGAGGTCGCCGATCGCCTGGCGATCCACCCGCAAACCGTCCGCGCGCGGGCGCAGGAGCTGGAAACCCTGTTCGCGGACCACCTCCGCAACCCGGACGCCCGCTTCGAGATGATCCTCGCCCTGCGCGCGACGTTGACCTAGCGGACGCCGGCCGCCACCACGAACGGGATCGCCACGAACAGCCGGTCCTCGCGCGCCCTCGTGGCCTGTTCGTCGAGCCACGGCCCCTCGCCGCCGAGGTCGGCGAGCATCGGCAGGCACGCGCCGTCGGTCCAGACCGCGGTGCGGACCTCGACCGTGACGTCGGTGAACCCGTTGTCCAGCAACAGGTTCCGGTAACGGCGCGCGACCCGCGGACTCGGCACCCGGTCCGCGCGGGCGTGGACGAGCGCGCGGGTGCGCACCGGGTCGTCGGAGTCGATCACGATGGTGTCCCAGTCCTGCCCGGTGAGCACCGCGCGGCCACCGGGCGCCAGCACCCGGCGCGCTTCGCCGACGGCCTGGCCGGGATCGGCGAGGGTGTGCAGCACCTTGTCGGCGCGGTAGCCGGTGACCGAACCGTCGGGCAGCGGCAGCGAAGTCGCGTCGGCGACGTGGAATTCGCCGGCGGGCCAGCGCTCGGCGGCGGCTTCGATCATCGCCGCGTTCAGGTCGACGCCGATGGCGCGCACCCCGCGGGCGGCCAGCTCGCCGACCGCGCGGCCGCCGCCGCAGCCGACGTCGACCACGGTCTCGCCGAGGCCGCGGTAGGTGAGTTCTCGCAGGTCGACGGCCTGGGGCCGGTCGTCGAAGGCATCCAGGAGAGCAAGCAACGTGGACATGACGGCCATCCTGCGACTTAATGTCGGCATGAAGTCAATAGGCGAGGTGGCGGCCCGGTTCGGGGTGCCCGCCCACGTGCTGCGCCACTGGGAGGCGGAGGGACTGCTGACGCCCGCGCGCGCCGGCAACCGCCGCCGCTACACCGACGCCGACCAGCACCGCGTGGCGGCGATCCTGGTCTCGAAGGAAGCGGGACTCGGCCTCGCGGACATCCGCGCGGTGCTGGCGGCCGAGTCGGCACCGGCCCGCGAGGAACTGCTCGCCGCGCACCGGCGGCGGTTGGAGGCCCGGCTCGCCCGGACGCAGGCGGCGCTCGACCTGCTGGCGGGCGGACCCTGTCCGCACGACGACATCATGACCTGCCCGCACTTCCGCGGCTTGCTGGCCGAACGGCTGCCCTCAGAGGCCTGAGGGGAGCGCCGTAGGGCTCACGGCTCCTCCCCGAACAACTCCGCGTGGCGCACGAACTCCTCCAGCACCGCCGAAAAGTACGGCCGCCAGACCGCGGGCGGCAGCTCGCCGCTCCCCACCCGAGTCACCGCCGCGGGCAGCCCGCGGGAACGTCGCCAAGCCGCGAACGCGTCCACCCACGCGTCCGCCGTCGCACCGCCGACTCCGCCCGGTGCGCCGAACAGCGCCGTGGCCGGAGAACAGAGCAGCCACCAGACCGGCGGGGCTTCCGCGGTGGCTTCGTGCAGCCGTCGCGCGCCCAGCACCCTCGCGCGCCACGCGGTGTCGGCGTCGTCGGAAAACACCCCGGCCGCGTGCACGATCCCCCGCAACGGCAGCCCGCCCGCGGTCGCCTCAGCGATCAACCGGTCCGCGACACCGCGCTCGGCGAGGTCACCAGCAACGACCACGATGTCCACGCCAGGGAGGTCGACCACCCCGCCACGGCGTCCGGAAAGGACGATCCGGGTCGCGCCGTGGTCCGCCAGCCACCGGATGGTGGCGGGCCCGAGCGGGCCGAACGCGCCGGTGACCACGTAGGCCCCCGGCCCGGCCGGTACTTCGGGGGCGAGCGGGACACGCGTCAGCCGCGCCGCGTAGCGGACGTCGTGACGCCAGCGCACTTCGTCCTCGGACGCGTCCGCGCGCAGCTCGCGCGCGAGAGCGTCCACATCGGACCGGGCGTCGAAGTCGGCGATGCTCGCCCGCAGGTCCGGGCGTTCGCAGGCGAGCACCCGGATCAGCCCACGCAGGCACACCAGCCCCGGCTCGTCGTGCGCCTGCGTCACCAGGTGGAAGCGGACGCCGCGGTCGAGCCGCGCGACCACCGACGAGATCGTGCGCAGGAGCTCGCGCGCGTCTTCGGGGTCGTGGTAGGCGTGCGGGGCGCCGGTCAGGAACACGACGCCGCGCACCGGCCGCCCGGTCAGGAACGCGGGCAGCTCGCCGAAGTCGTCCTGCGGCAGGGAAAGGGCTTCATCGCCGGTCTCCGCCAGCGCCAGCGCGAGCGCGACGGCCCGGCCGAGCGCGGCCGGGTGCTCGTCGGTGAGCAGCAGCCACGACCCGGGCGGCACCGGCGGGGACGGCGGCAGGGGCGCTTCGGGCCA
>NZ_JAAGNB010000551.1:0-1326 GCF_010550475.1 Amycolatopsis sp. SID8362 | reverse complement strand
CGGGACCGGCGCGGGCGGGACGGGCTGGCGCGGCGGGGCCGGCGGCTCGTCGTCTTCGAGGTCGCCGAACAGCTCCTCGGCGCTGGTGAACGCCGTCTGCTCCTGCGGCGGCACCGGGTCGGGCTTGCGGACCGGGTACGAGCCGGTCGCGACCTCGGGCGACAGCGTCGCGACGACCCGCTGCGGTGCCGGTTCCGGCTCGGGCTCGGGTTCCGGTTCGGGCTCCGGCGCGGGCGGCTCCTCGGCAGGCACGTGGCCCTCCGGGTTGAGCAGCAGCTTGCCGAGCATGAACGCGGCCGCGTCCTCGGCGTCGCCGAACACCGCGGGGTTGCTGAGCTTGCCGTCGTACCAGCCGACGCGCCAGCCGTCGTCGACCTCCTCGACGCTCCACCCGTGCTCGGCGGGCTCGCCCAGCTTGTAGCCGCTCTCGGGCACGTCGAGTTCGTCGAGCTTGGCCTGCAGCCCGGCGAGCACCGGGTGGTCCGGGGTCTCCCGGCGCAGCGCCCGGCGGCCCGACCGGGGCTCAGCCTGGGCGGCGGGCTGGGGAGCCGGCGGCTCCGGCACCGGCAGGACGCCGGGGATCTCGGGCTGGGTGATCATGGTCGGCGGGCCCGGGTCGAACGCGGGCTGCTCCTCCCGCCGCGGCGGCTGACCGGGCTGGAAGGAGTGCGCGGCCTCGTCCTCGTGCCGGGCCTGCCCGGGCGCGAACGCGTGCGCCGGCTCCTCGTCGTGGTGCGGCTGGTCCTCGTCGCGGGGCTGAAACGGCGACTCCTGGAAGCCGTGCGCGGCTTCCTCGTCGTGGCCGGGCTGGAACGGCGGTTCTTCCTCGTGCCGCGCCTGCAAGCCCGCGGGTTCGTCCTCGTGCCGCGCTTGGAAACCCGCAGGTTCGTCGTCTTGGTGTGCCTCGTCGGGCGCGAAGGCGTGCGGGGCGTCTTCGTCGTGTTGCGGCTGGAAGCCGGTGGGCTGCTCGTCGCGCCGCTGGAATCCGGCGGGTTCGTCCTCGTGCCGGGCCTGCCCGGGGGCGAAGGCGTGCGAGGCGTCTTCGTCGTGCTGCGGCTGGAAGCCGGCGGGCTGCTCGTCGTGGCGCGCTTGGCCTGGCGCGAAGGCGTGCGAGGCACTTTCGTCGCGCCGCGGCTGGAACCCAACGCGCTCGTCGTCGTGTGCCTGGCCCGGCGCGAAGGCGCGTGAGGACTCGTCGCCGTGCCGTGCCTGGCCTGGCGCGAACGCGTGCGAGGCGTCCTCGTCGTGGCGTGCCTGGCCCGGCGCGAAGCCCGCGGGCTCGTCGTGCCGCGGCGGCTGGAAGGCGGCGTGCGCCTCCTCGTCGTG
>NZ_JAAGNB010000508.1:0-1950 GCF_010550475.1 Amycolatopsis sp. SID8362 | reverse complement strand
CGGTCGCCGCCATGACGGCGGGCCCGGCAGGCGACGCGCCGATGCCGTGGTGGCCCTGGGCCGCCGGGGGAGCCGTCCTGCTCGGCACCGGGTTCGCCGTGGCCCGGCGGGTGGCGCGCGCGAACACGTGAGGCGGTGTGTGCGGTCGCGGCCGGGCGGGTACCCGCCCGCCATGACTCACCTCGAGGACACCCCGACCGCGAGGCTCGACGAGTTCGTGCTCGCCCGGCTCGCGGAGGACGAAGAGCGCGTCCGGAACGGCGAACTGCCCCTGCTCGACGAGGCCGAGCGCCGGGGAAGGCTGCGGATCATGCACGCCGGCGACGGCGACGGCCTGCTGCTCGCCGGCGGCCCGGTCGAAGCGATGGCGGACCGGCACCCGGTGCCGTTCGCGGAGAAGGCCGAATTCCTGCGCCGCGAGATCCGCGACGCGCACGACGGCACGTCGGTGAAGCTGATCGCGTCGGTGTACGAAGCGCACCCCGATTGGCGGGACGAGTGGCGGCCCTGAGCGTTTCGCCCGCCGTCGTAACGGGAATGCGCGAAGCATGTCCGGAACCGTGCTCGACGAAGTGACGGCGATCCGCGAGTCGGCCGCGCCGCTGCGCAGCCCGCAGGACCTCGACCCGCTGGTCCGGCGGATCGGCCACGCCCGCGTCGTGCTGCTCGGCGAAGCGACCCACGGCACCGCCGAGTTCTACCGGTGGCGCGCCGAACTCACCCGGCGGCTGCTCGCCGAACGGGACTTTTCGTTCGTCGCCGTCGAGGGGGACTGGCCGGAGTGCCACCGGGTGCACTGCTGCGCCGCCGGGGCGCCGGGCGCGCCCAACGACCCCGGGCAGGTGCTCTGGGGCTTCCGGCGGTGGCCGACCTGGTTGTGGGCCAACGAAGAGGTGGCCGAGTTCGCGGCCTGGCTGCGGTCCTTCAACGCCACCGGCGACGGGCCGCCGTGCGGGTTCCACGGCCTCGACGTCTACAGCCTCGGGGAATCGCTGCGGAGCGTTCTCTGCTACGTCCGCGCCCACGCGCCCGAGCACGTCGAGAAGGCGCTGCGGGCGTTCCGCTGCTTCGAACCGTACGGCGAAGATCCGCGCGACTACGGGGTTTCCGCCGCGCTGGTGCCGGAGAACTGCCGCGAGGACGTCGTGCGGTTGCTGACCGCGCTGCGGTCCGCCACGCCCGCCGACAGCGTGCCGGGGCTGGATCCGGCGTTCGTCGCCGAGCAGAACGCGGAAGTCGTCGCGGGCGCGGAACGGTACTACCGGGAGATGGCCCGGGGCGGCGTGCGCTCCTGGAACACCCGGGACACCCACATGAGCGACACCCTCGACCGGCTGCTGCGTGCCTACGGCCCGCACTCGAAAGCCGTGGTGTGGGCGCACAACTCGCACGTCGGCGACGCCCGCGCGACCGACATGGCCGCGGCCGGGATGCTCAACCTCGGCCAGCTGGTCCGGGAACGGCACGCGGCCGACGGCGTGGTCGCGGTCGGCTTCGGCACCTTCCGCGGTTCGGTGCTCGCGGCCGACCACTGGGGCGGGGCGGTGCGCCGGATGCCGGTCGAGCCGGCCCGGCCGGGCAGTCTCGAAGGCCTCCTCCACGACGCCGTGCCGGGGGAGCAGAGCCTGCACGTCTTCGGCGAAGCCACCGCGTGGGCGGAGGAACCGCGCGAGCACCGGGCGATCGGCGTCGTCCACCGCGGTGGCGGGTACGTCCCGACCGTGCCGTCGGCCCGGTACGACGCGTTCGTGCACTGCGACGAGACGACCGCGAGCACGCCGTTGCACCAGTGGGAGCCGGAGGAAGGTGACGAAGCGCAGACTTACCCGAGCGGGGTGTGAAGCGCGCATGACCGGCCGGGTGTTCGCCGACCGCGACGACGGCGGGCGGCGGCTGGCGGGCGAGCTGCGCCGCCGGAGCTGGGTGGACCCGCTCGTGCTGGGGCTCGCC
>NZ_JAAGNB010000458.1:0-2239 GCF_010550475.1 Amycolatopsis sp. SID8362 | reverse complement strand
GCAAGGGCCTGCTGCTGGCGCCGCGCGTCCCGGTGCCGCCGGAGCTGGCGTTCCCGCGCGGCCTGGCCGCCGGGCTGCTCACGGCGAACGCGCTGGGGCTGCTGATCTCCGACGTCCAGGTGCTGGCCGACCAGCTCGACCTGGAGGCCGAGAAGGACTACCTGGCCCGGGAGTCGTTCGCGAACCCGGCGAAGGCGCTCGCGCTGCGCGTGGCCGACCGGGTGCCGCTGCTGTGGGGGCTGGACCCGGTCGCGGTCGCGGTCGGTGAGCACGCGGCGCACGCGTTCGCCGCGCACGCGGCCATGGTCTGCGACGTCGAGGACTATCGTCAGGCCCTGGCGCGGCCCGCATTGCGGCGGGCGGCGCAATCGGGGGGCTCCGAGCGTGACATCTTCGCCGACCCGGACGATCCCTCTGGTGACATCCCCACCCGGGTGCTGCTGCTCTCGGTGCGCACCGGTCCGGCGACGGACGCGGCGCGCTACCAGGCCGAGGACCTGCTGCCGGGTGCGGACGTCATCGCCCCGGCCGAGGAGATCGAGGCCGACGAAATCGTGCGGGCCGCGGTGCTGGCGCTGCGGTTCGAACTGGCGGCGGTCTATCTCGGGCTGGCGGCGGGCAGCATCGGCGGCGCAGGCCGCTACGCGCCCGCGACGGCGTGAGACCCGCCGAGCACCGGCCCATGCCGGTGCCGAAGGAGTGGAGTTGAGGTGACAGTGGAGCTGCTGCGCAACGCGGTGCGGCCCTACGCCTGGGGATCGCGGACGGCGATCCCCGAGCTGCTGGGCCGCCCGGTCCCCGCGCCGCACCCCGAGGCCGAGCTGTGGATGGGTGCCCACCCGGGCGACCCGTCGCACGTCATCGGCCCGGACGGCACCGAGCGAAGCCTGCTGGAGCTGGTGGACGCCGACCCGGTGACGCAGCTCGGCGAGAAGTGCGCGAAGCGGTGGGGCGGCCGGCTCCCGTTCCTGTTGAAGATCCTCGCGGCGGAGGAACCGCTGTCGATGCAGGCGCACCCGTCGGCGGCGCAGGCCGCGGAGGGGCACGCCCGCGAGGAGCAGCTGGGCATCCCACGCGACGCGGCGAACCGCAACTACCCGGACCCGACGGCGAAGCCGGAGCTGGTCTGCGCGCTGACGGAGTTCCACGCGCTGGCCGGCTTCCGCGCCCCGGACCGCACGGTGAAGCTGCTCAAGGCGATCGAGACGCCAGGGCTGGCGAAGTACACCGGGCTGATCGAGGCGCAGCCGGACCCTTCGGGGCTGCGCGCGCTGTTCACGACGTGGATCACACTGCCGCAGTCCGCGCTGGACTCGCTGCTGCCGGAGGTGCTCGACTCGTGCGTCCGGCACGTCCAGGAGCACGGCGAGTTCGCGGTCGAGTGCCGGACGATCCTGGAGCTGGGCGAAGCGCACCCGCGCGACGCGGGCGTGCTGGCGGCGTTGTTGCTGAACCGGCTGACGCTGCGCGCGGGCGAGGCGATCTACCTGCCGGCGGGGAACCTGCACCTGTACCTGCACGGCACGGCCGTGGAGATCCTGGCGAACTCGGACAACATCCTGCGCTGCGGTCTGACGCCGAAGCACGTGGACGTCCCGGAGCTGCTGCGCGTGGTCGACTTCGCGTGCGGCGAGATGCCGGTCCAGTGCGGCGACAGCGGCGAGCGGTTGTCGGTGTACCGCACGGACGCGCCGGAGTTCGAGCTGTCGCGCGTCGAGTGGGCTGCCGGGCAGGACGACGAGATCTCGGTCGACAGCGTCGGCCCGCAGATCCTGCTGTGCACGGCGGGTGACCTGCTGGTGACGGCGGACGACGGCGAGAAGGTCGAGCTGCGGCGCGGCCAGTCGGTGTGGCTCCCGGCAGCGGACCCGCCGGTCCGCGTGCGCCCACTGGACGGCGCGCGTGCGCAGCTGTTCCGCGCGACGGCGGGGACCTGCGAAGACTGAGGACGGATTGCGGTTCGGCGGGGGCTCTTCGGGGCCCCCGCTGTTTTGTGTGCGTTCCGTGTGGCGGCGTGAGCGAGTATCGACTCAACGGGGGGACCCTGGTGCGGTGGCGCGCGCTGCCGGTCCGCTGGGGGTGGCGCCGGTCGGGTTTCCCGCCCGGCGCCCATGGGCCTGACGGTGGTGCCGCGAGGGGGCGGCACCACCGGGCCGGGGGACGCGCAGCCGAGCCGGGGAGGACTCGGGGGCGCGATCTTGAGGGGGCGGGTCGCCTGGGCGCCCGGCGGTGCTGCCGG
>NZ_JAAGNB010000409.1:0-3497 GCF_010550475.1 Amycolatopsis sp. SID8362 | reverse complement strand
GCCGGTGAGCCGCCGCTCGATCGTCGACGGCGCCGCCGGCGCGGCCAGCTCCGGCACCTCGGGCACCGCGCGTTCGTCCGGGCGCAGCGTGCGCCCGCGTTCGAGCCACACGACGAACCCGGTCAGCGCGCCGATCGTCGCCGACAGCGGCGGGATCCCGGCCTCGGCGGTGTAGTCCTGCCACACCTGCCAGTCCTGCGCGTAGGCCTTGAGCGTGTTGGCCGGCCGCTGCCCGTCGACGTGCCGGGCCGCGGCTTCGTCCAGCAGCGCGAGCCGGTCCTGCGGACTGGCGGCGGCGAGAGCGGCGTCGGGCACCGGGTGCAGGTCGGGCACGCGCCGAGGTTACGGGATGTCGATCTCCGCGGGCAGGAACCGGTCCAGGGCGTCGGCCACCTCATCGGGGCGTTCGAGGGTCTGGATGTGCGGCGCGCCGGGAACGACCTCCAGCTTCGCGCCGCCGCCGATCCGCGACGCGATGGCGGCCATGCCGTCGATGCTGATCGACGCATCGGCCTCCCCGGCGAGCGCCAGTGCCGGAGCCGGGAAGCCGCGCAGCCGCTGGTAGACGTCGAGACCGCCGTAGCCGCGCCAGATCGACGCCCACGTGACCGGGTCGAACGAGGCGACGCAGTCGCGGGCGTAGCGCACGCCTTCGGTGTCGGCTTCGAGCGCGGCCGCGGTGAACCACCGTTCCAGCGTCGGCCCGACCAGCGGTTCCATGCCGCCGGTCTCGGCGATCCGCGCGCGTTCCTCGAACGCCGCCGGAACCGGCCGGTCCGGCGCGCCCAGCAGCGTCAGCGAGGCGAAGCGCCCGGGTGCGGCGACGGCGGCGGTCTGCGCGATCGCCCCGCCCAGCGACAACCCGGCGACGTGGGCGATCCCCAGCTCGAGCGCGTCGAGCACGGCCACGAGATCGGCGCCGGCGGCGGCCATGGTGAACGGCAACGGCGCGCCGGCGGCGGATCCGTGCCCGCGGACGTCGTAGGCGAACACCCGCCGCCCGGTCGCGAGCCGGTCGAGCACCGGGTCCCACATGCGGCGGTCCAGGCCGAGGGAGTGGACGAGCAGCACGGCGGGCCCGCGGGTACCCCGGGCGGTCACGGTGGTCTCGTGGTCGGACGCGTGAATCCTCATGCCTTGATCTTCCCGGCGGCGTCCACGGAAAATCCGTGCCGGGACGCTGTCGATCCGCCCGGTCCCCGTTCGTATCAGCGGTGACGACACCACCGAGGAGGACGACGTGAAGCAGTACCTGCTCAGCATCTACCAGCCCGACGGCCCCACCCCGCCGCCGGAGGTGCTCGACGAGGTCGTGAAGAAGCTCGACGCGCTGAACGCCGACCTCAAGGCGGCCGGGGCGTGGGTGTTCGCCGGTGGCCTGCACCCGCCGTCGACGGCCACCGTGCTGCGTGCCACCGACGGCGACACCCTCGTCACCGACGGCCCCTACGCCGAGGGCAAGGAGCACCTCGGCGGGTTCACCATCATCACCGCCCCCGACCTCGACGCGGCCCTCGTCTGGGGCGGACGCCTCGCCGACGCCGTGGCGCCGCTGCCGGTCGAGGTGCGACCGTTCAGCGGATGAGGATCGAGGACGTCTACGCCGCCGAGTACGGGCGCGCGGTGTCGGTCCTGGTCCGGGTCTTCGGGGACATCGACGTCGCCGAAGAGGCCGTGCAGGACGCGTTCGCCGAGGCCGTCCGGCGCTGGCCGGCCGCCGGGTTCCCGCCGAGCCCGGCGGGCTGGATCATCACCACCGCCCGCAACCGCGCGGTCGACCGGCTGCGCCGCGAGGCCGCGCGCGCGGACAAGCACGCCCAGGCGGCGCTGACGCACGCCGAAGCCGAGCCCGTGGAGGAGGGCGCCGTGCCCGACGACCGGCTCCGCCTGATCTTCACCTGCTGTCACCCGGCGCTGGCCCGCCCGACGCAGGTGGCGTTGACGCTGCGGCTGCTCGGCGGCCTGACGACGGCGGAGATCGCGGCCGCGTTCCTGGTGCCCGAGCCCACGATGGCCCAGCGGATCGTCCGCGCGAAGAACAAGATCCGTGCCGCGGGCATCCCGTACCGCGTCCCGCAGGACGCCGACCTGCCCGCGCGGCTGTCGGGCGTGCTGGGTGTGCTGTACCTGATCTTCAACGAGGGCTACGCGGCCAGCACGGGGGAGCACCTGGTCCGCGACGACCTCTGCGGCGAGGCGATCCGCCTCACCCGGGCCCTGGCCGGACTGATGCCCGACGAGCCGGAGGTCTGGGGTCTGCTCGCGTTGCTGCTGCTCAGCCACTCACGCCGGGCCGCCCGCACGACCCCGGAGGGCGATCTGGTGCTCCTGGCCGACCAGGACCGGTCCCGCTGGGACGCGGCGTCGATCGCCGAGGGCCAGGAGATCGTCCGCCGCTGCCTGCGCCGCAACCAGCCGGGGCCGTACCAGATCCAGGCGGCGATCCAGGCCGTCCACAGCGACGCCCCGACCGACTGGTCGCAGGTCAAGGCGCTGTACGACCAGTTGCTGGCGATCGCGCCGACGCCGGTGGTGGCGTTGAACCGGGCGGTCGCGGTCGCGGAGGTCGACGGTCCGGCGGCGGGGCTGGCGCTGGTCGAGGCCCTCGATCTCCCGCGTTTCGGGCTGTACCACGCGATCCGCGCGGACCTGCTGGACCGGCTCGGCCGCCCGGGGGAGGCGGCGGAGGCGTACGCGGCGGCGATCGAGCTGACGGGGAACGGCGCCGAGCGGGACCTTCTGCGGCGCAAACTCGCCGCCTCCGGGCGTCGCGGGTAGCCCACCCAGTTTTTGAGGGCCTCTCCGGTCACCAGGCTCATCTGGGTTTGGATATGTGACCTTATCCAAACCCAGACGGTCGAGTATTTATCTTTAGATTTTGAACAGATGCTTCTGGTTCTGATCAGAAGCTTTGATATGGTCCTGATCATGACGGAAGACGCTGGTCAGATCCGGGTTTGCGAGTACCGGCGATGCGGAGCGCCGCTGCCACCGGCGGTGGGGCGGGGGAGCCGGGCGCGGTTCTGCCAGGACGGGAAGACCTGGGGGCGGCGGAACCTCAGCTGCCGGGACGCCGAGGCCGTGCTCGCCGACGCCGAGTCGCTGCGGGAGAGCGACACCGAGCTGGACGACACCGCCGTCACCGCGCTCGCCGGTCAGGTCGACCGGGTGCTCGAACCGGCGCGCGGGCTCGTCGAGACGCTCACGACGTTGCGCCACCAACTCGAGGCGACCACCGCCACCGCCCTCTCCGAGCGGGATGCGGCGCTGGCCGAAGCCGACGAACACCGGCTGCAGCGTGGCCGAGCTGAAGCCTCCGCCGCTCAAGACCGGCAGGAAGCCGAAGAGGCCGTCGCCGCGGCGAAAGCTGCCGAACAGGACAGGGCCGCCGCGCTCCGGGAGCGTGACGAGGAGCGCGCGGCCCGGCGCGCCGCGGTGCAGGAGCAGCAGCGGGCCGAAGGGCAGCTGGCCGCCGTCCGGGACGAACTCGCCCGGGT
>NZ_JAAGNB010000355.1:0-1791 GCF_010550475.1 Amycolatopsis sp. SID8362 | reverse complement strand
CGGCCCGGCCGAGCAGGTCGAGCGCGAGCCGCTCGTCGCCCTTTTCGGCGTACGCCCACGCCTGGTTCGCGCTGAGGATGCTCGCCGCCAGCGCCGAGCCGGCGCGCCGCGCCGCCAGCCTGCCGTGCTGGAACTGGGCCAGCGCCGCGTCGGCGGCCCCGTGGTGCAGGTGGATCCGGCCGCGCCGGTAGCGGATGTTGGCGGCCAGGTCGTCCTGCCCGCAGTGCTCGGCCAGGCTCAGCGCCAGGTCGAGGTGGTGGTGCGCGGCGCCGACGTGGCCGCTGTCGAAGCTCGCCCACGCGGCCAGGTTGTGCAGGTCGGCCACCGCGGCGCACAGGCGTGTCCGCAACGGCTCCGCCACGGACGCGCGGAGCAGCTCGTGCCCGAGGTGGATCCGGACGAGCACCGCGTCGCGGCACATGCCGCCCCCGCCGCGGTAGTCGACCGCCCGCAGCGCCCTGGTCTGTGCTTCCAGCTGCTCGATGTCCCGCGGACCGGGCCGGTCGGGGATCGCCCGGCGGAAGTCGAACTCGGAGTTGGTCATGACGGCTCCCGGCATCACCACTGAGTTGGCCCTAAAGCCTACCCGCCGCGCGCCGTGGTGGCGACCGCCGCGACTGCGGGAAGTAGCCCATCGGGTGCGGTGGGTGATGCGGACAGGTATGGAGTCGGGTACTTGTACGGGTGCGGTGCGTGGCAGGTCCGGAGCAGTCTCGGACGTGCCGCAGAAGTCCGCAGGAGGTTCGGAACCCATGGTGCACGGCCGGCCGCGTCCCCTCCTCCGGGTCGTCACCCCCTCGGACGTCCCGGAGGCGCGGCCGGCCCCCTCTCCCGGCCGCGGCCGGGACCGCTACGCCGACCTCCCCGACCGGCGGCTGGCCGCGATCCTGGCCGCCGAGGACACCGCGGAGGAGCACGGCCTCAGCCCGCACACCCGCAGCACCTGCTACGTCCACCGGTGCTGGACCCACCAGTGCGTCGGCGACCCGCTGCACGTCCTGATCGCCACCGGGCACCGCTGGTGCCGCCGCTGCGAGTGCCCGGTCGACGTCGCCGTCGACGAAACCCCGCCCGGCGCGGTGCACCTGTTCTGCCCGCGCTGCGGCCAGGCGGGCTCGGCGGCGAACCGCGACGTCCGGCAGGCCTGCCGGACGAGCCTGGCCGCGATGCACGGCGGCGACGCGCCGACGCTCTACGGAATCCCGGACGCCTGACGCCCGCGCGTTGCAACCTCCGAGGGGTTCGCATTGACCCGTCCGTGGCGCGCTCCCTACGGTTCACAGGTGGGCAAGGCCGGCACGGGGTGGGAGAGGGGCAACCTGCCTGCGGACACCACGAGTTTCGTGGGACGCAAGGCCGACGTCGCCGAGGTCAAGCAGCTGCTGACGCGGGCGCGGCTGGTCACGCTGACCGGCGTCGGCGGGGTCGGCAAGACCCGGCTCGCCGTGCAGACCGCCGCCGGGCTGTCCCGCGCGTTCCCCAACGGCGTCTGGCTGGTCGAACTCGACGGGCTGCAGGACCCGGCCCTCGTCGCGCACACGGTGCTCGAGGCGCTGGGCGTGCACGACGAAACCGGCCGGAGCCCGGCGGACGTGCTCGCCGAGCACTTGCGGGACCGCCGGACGCTGGTGGTGCTGGACAACTGCGAGCACCTCCTCGACGCGTGCGCCGTGCTGGCCCACGACCTGCTGCGGGCCGCGCCCGGGCTCCGGCTGCTCGCGACCAGCCGGGAACGGCTCGCGCTGGCGGGCGAGCACCTGTGGCCGGTCTCGCCGCTGCCGGTGCCGGAAC
>NZ_JAAGNB010000315.1:0-1820 GCF_010550475.1 Amycolatopsis sp. SID8362 | reverse complement strand
CTGTGGCACGTCGGCGGGGTGTGGCTGGCGCCCGGCGGATGGGGGTGGCGGCTTCGCTCGGGCGGTGCTGGACCTCGTGCGCCGGTGGTGCCCGGCGGAGGGTGGCAGCGGCTTCGCTGGGGCGGCGGGGCGTTCCGGATGCCGGCCCGGCCCAGCTCGCCGCTGCCGGGTATCTCAGCCGTGGGGCATCGGGGCGCGGTTGAGGTTCTCCTCCGCCAACGGCTCCGCGTACCAGCCCAGCCGCGCCCCGAGGTCCTGGACCCGTCGCAGGCCCAACGGCGGATACGCCGCCGGGGCCGTGCCGACCGTGCCCGGCACCAGGACCCGCACCACCCGCGCCCCCTCCGCCGCGGCTTCCGGCGTGGTCAGGTCGACGTACAGGACCTCGTGCCCCGCCGCCGCGACCCGGGCGTGGAGGGCGTCGAGCGAGTCGTCCACCGGCCGCGGGATCGCCTCCCACTCGAGGGCAGAACCACCCGAAGCCCAGGCCAGCGCGGCCTCCCCAGCCCGCGGATCCAGGTGGAACTGCTGGTGGCACAGCAGCTCCACCAGGTCGCCCGGACCGTAGAGATCGGTGTAGTCCCGCTCCGCCCGCCACGGCCGCAAGGGGCCACGGCGGTCGCCGGTCAGCGCCTCCCGGTTGTCGAGCGTCCGGCACGTGATCTGCAGCGTGTACGCCTCCGCCAGCGCCTTCAGCGCCGCCTGCTCGGGGTCGGGGCGCATCGCCGTGCCGACCGTCAGCCAGCCCTCCGGTGAGCGCACCGCCGCCGCGATCACCGGGACGCCGAACGCGTTTTCGATCGACCAGAAGCGGGCGTCGCCACCGAGGGACGCCAGGCGCGGGGTCGGGGCCAGGGTGGGCTGGGGCGCGCCGTTGAGCCACCAGACCGCCGAGGCGTCGTGTTCGACGATTTCCTGCAACCCGGACCGGATCGCGGCTTCGAGGGTTTCGCCCGTGGCCGTGCCGCCGATCGCCGGGAACGCGTGGAGGGGTTCCTCGACCGCCTTCGGCACGTGGGGCCAGCCGGTGTGGACCAGGAACGCCGGGACGTGGACGTCACCGCCGTCGAGGGACGTCGCGCGGACCCAGTGGACCGGCGACGAGCCGACGAACGGCGTGAACGGGAAGCCGGGGGCGGCGTACTGGCGGGGGGAGTACAGGGCGAGGCGCGCGGGGGACAGCGCCGTCAGCCCGCGTGCGACGAGGTCGTCGTGGCTGCCGTGGACGAGGTCCTCGGGCGGCCAGGTCGCGCAGTACCGCTCCACCGCTTCACCCCAGGCGGACACGCGGGCGTGCGCCGGGTCGTCCCACGACGTGCCGAAGCCCTGCGGGTCGGCCTGCCACGGGAGGTCCACCTGGCGGATGTCGGCCACCGCGAGGTGCAGGGCGTCCGGGGTGCCCTCCAGACCGGCGAAGGACCGCAGCCGCGTGACGATCGGGCCGGGGCCCGGCGCGGAGCGGCGCTCACCGCTCCGGCCGGGCAGCCCTTCGCGCACAGCGGTCATCAGCGCTCCGGGAGGTACGCCGCGACGCACGTGTTGACGGTCAGGCTCGCGGCCACGCACGTGTTCACGACGAGGCTCGCCGCGACACAGGTGTTGACGACCAGGGCTTCCGGGGCGGTCTCGGAGGAGAACTGCTCCTGCTTCATGGCGTTACCCTTTCCCTTGACGGCCCACCACCGGTTCCGGTGGCGGGTGCCGGGGATCGCTCCCCGTTCCGCGCGTCCGAGGCGCCAACCTCGCGCGGAAGCTTGGTACCGAACGCGAACCCCGCGGTGGCCAGCGCGCCGAGCCCGGCGCACGCCAGCCAGACCGCC
>NZ_JAAGNB010000255.1:0-17290 GCF_010550475.1 Amycolatopsis sp. SID8362 | reverse complement strand
TCACGGGCGGCCGTCGCGGCAACTTCCGCGGCGGCTACATCACCTACGACTTCGCGACGGGTGCCACGCAGGTCGTTTACTACTGACAGCGATCGCCTTGCCCGATCACCGGCGGGGTCCAGGTCCACAAGCGGGCCGCCTTGCGCGCGGCGACACCGCCGCCGGCAAGCCGGGTGAGGCCGGCCGCCAGCCCGTACACGACCGGGCTGGTGGACAGGCTGACCGCCGGATCCTGCCGGGCCAGCTGCCGCACCCGCTGGCTGCGAGGGCGGCGCGACCGGTCGAAGCGGGCGAGCGCCGTGGGGACGTCGATGTCCCCGGCGAGTTCGGCGGCGAGGACGGCGGCGTCCTCGAGCGCCTGGCACGCGCCTTGGGCGAGGAACGGTGTCATGGCGTGGGCGGCGTCGCCGAGCACGGCCACCCGGCCCTCGACGTAGGCGGGCAGCGGCTCCAGATCGAAGATGTCGTGGCACAGCACCGATTCCGGCCGGGTCCCGGCCAGGAGAGCGGGGATCGGCTGGTGCCAGCCGCCGACCCGGCGACGCACTTCGGCGACGTCGTCGTCGTAGCGAAGTCCGGGTTCCGGCCGGCGGACCGTGAGGAACCAGAACACCCGCCGGCCGGCCACCGGATGCGCACCGAACCGCGCGCCGCGGCCCCAGGTCTGAAACCCTTCGACCGGCCACACCGAACCGGGTTCGGTCACCCCGCGCCAGCAGAGAATGCGCTGGAACACCGGAGCCGGCGAGTGCGGCCACACCGAGCGGCGCACCACGCTGTGGATCCCGTCCGCTCCCACCAGGACGTCGGCGGTGGCTTGCCGCGTCCCGCCGGGAGTCCGGTAGGCGACGGTGACGCCGGCAGCGGATTGCTCGACGCCGGTGACCTCCGCGCCGGTGCGCACCCAGCCGCCCGGCAGCCTGGCCAGCAGCGCGCGATGCAGGTCGGCGCGGTGATTGGCCAGCAGGGTGGTGTCGCGTCCCTCCCGGAACCGCATCAGGTACCGGCCGTGGGGAGTGCGCAGGGTCGCGCCGGCCCGTGTCGGCACCGAGATGGCCCGCAGGTCGTCGCCGACCCCCAGTGCGTCCGCCGCGCGCAGGGCGTTCGGCGCGAACGACCACCCGGCGCCGGCCTCCCGGGACACCGCCTGCCGCTCGAGAACCGTCACCGTCCACCCGGCTCGTCGCAGCCCGATCGCCGCGGCGAGCCCGCCGATGCCGCCTCCGGCGACGATCGCCGACCGCCCCTGGGGCGTGGTCATCGACGGTCCTCGCTCAGGCGCTTGGCCATCCAGTCGTAGACGTCGTGTGCCGCTCGCAACCGGTTGGCACGCGGGCTGTCGGCGCCGGCCAGGCTCATCCCCTCGGCCGCGACGTCCCGGAACGCGGTCAGGCTGGTCACGCGCCGGCGCACCACGGTCTCCCAGGCGTCGTCGACCATGCGGAAGTAGTGCGTACGTTCGCCGGGTTTCGTCCGGCGCCGCACGAAACCACCATCGACGAGCACCCGCATGTTCGTGGCCAGCGACGCCCGGCTGGCCCCGATCGCGGCGCCGATCTCGTCGGCCGACTGCTCGGCGGGTTCGCAGATCATCAACCACCCGAGGACGCGGCCCGCGATCGGCGGCACCCCGTACTCGGCGGTACAGAACATCGCCACCCGCTCGACCCACTCGAGCACCTGCTCGTGCCGAGGATCCGACTTGGCCATCCGCCCTCGCTTCAGATTAGTCTAGTTGTTTCAGTATTAACTGAAACAACTGGACGATGCAAGCCTCAGGAGGTGCGCGGGGTCACCAGGCCGGATTCGTAGGCGAGGACGACCAGCTGGGCGCGATCGCGGGCGTGGAGCTTCGTCATGGCGCGGTTGACGTGGGTTTTCGCGGTGGTCGGGCTGATCACCATCGCGTCGGCGATCTGGTCGTTGGACAGGCCTTTCGCGACCAGCGTCACCGCCTCGCGTTCGCGGTTGGTCAGCAGCTCCAGCGCCCTGTCGTTGCCGGTGTCGAGTGGCTGGGCGACGTACCGGTCGATGAGCTTGCGGGTGATCGACGGTGCGAGCAGGGCGTCGCCGCGTGCGGCGACGCGGATGGCGTGCAGGAAGTCCTCCGGCTCGATGTCCTTGACGAGGAAGCCTGCCGCGCCGGCCCGCAGCGCGTTGAACACGTGCTCGTCGAGGCCGTAGTTGGTCAGGATGACCACGTGCACCGCGGCCAGGGTCGGATCGGCGGCGATGCGCCGGGTCGTCTCGATGCCGTCGAGGACCGGCATCCGGATGTCGACGAGCGCGATGTCGGGCAGGTGTTCCTTGGCCAGTGCCACGCCCGCGGCGTCGTCGGCGGCCTCGGCGACCACCTCGATGTCGTCCTCGACGTCGAGGAGCGCGCGGAACCCCGCTGCGGATCAGCGGCTGATCGTCGACCAGCAGGACGCGGATCATGACGGGTGCTCCACGGGAAGTTCGGCCCGGACGGTGAAGCCGCCGTCGCCGCGCGGTCCCGTCCGCAGCGTGCCGCCGAGGGCGGTGACGCGTTCGCGCATCCCGAGCAGCCCGACGCCGGACGGGGGTCCGGGCGCCGGCGAGGCCGTGCCGTCGTCGTCGACCCGGACGAGCATGGCGTCGGGACGGTAGTCGATCCGGACCGACGCGGTCGCGGCGGCGGCGTGCCTGCTGATATTGGTCAGCGACTCCTGCACGATCCGGTACACCGTGCGGTCCAGCGCGGCCGGCAGGCCGATCCGGTCTCCCTCGATCGTCAGCGTCGCGTCCAGTCCCGTTGCCCGGGCGCGCTCGACCAGGTCGGGGACGTGGTCGAGCCCGCGCGGCGGGTTCCGGCCGTCATCGCGCAAGGCCGCCAGCGTCGCGCGCAGTTCGCTGGCCGCTTCACGACCGGCCTCGCGGATCGCCAGCAGCGCGTCGGGCACCGGTTCGCCTCGCTTGCGTGCCACGTGGACGGCGGCTTCGGCCTGCACCTTGATGACCGAGATCTGGTGGGTGAGCGAGTCGTGCAGCTCGCGTGCGAGGTGCAGCCGTTCCTCGTCCGCGCGGCGGCGCGCCGTCTCCTCCCGCGTGCGCTCGGCCTCGTCGGCCCGCCGCTCGGCCTGCCGCAGCGCTTCACCCGCCAACCCGGCCGCGACCAGCCACGCCAGCTGGAGCACGTCCCGGTTGTGGGTGAACGCGTCGCGCACGGTCCAGGCGTGCGGCGACGCGAGGAGCGCGAGCGGCAGCACCGCCACCATGAGCACCGAGGCGGCCACCGCGACGCCCCAGCGTCCCGCCCGCACCGTGGCGTACACCGCGAAGAGGTAGGCGAGGGCAGGCACGTCGACGCCGACGGCCTCGTACCCCAGCACGGACACCCCGGCGACCGCCAGCACGGCAAGCGGAGCCCGGCGGTGCGCGGCCAGCGCCAGACCGCTGACGACCAGCAGCACATAGCCCAGCGGAGCGAGCCGGGCGGCGGGGTCGTGTTCGACGACCCCGATCACCAGCTGCGTCACCGCCACGCCGGCGGCGGTCGCCCGGTCCTGGAGCCGGATCCGTTCTCTGCGCACCACCGGACTCTAACCGGAGGTCACTGCGGGCGACTCCGACGAGAAGAGGATCAGCCGGCTGCCACGTCCGCAGTAGTTTTCGCGGCTGCTACGCCGTCGGCGGCAGGCCGAAGTGCCCGCGTCCGCCGGACGACCGGCGACGGGACGGCGGACATGATCGAACGACATCCCGTCATCGGAGAAGGGCCGCGTCATGATCGTCCGTCACCTGCTCACCGCCCCGGCCGCGGTTTCCGGGCTCGCTGCCCCGGTTTACGGCCTCACCCCGGCGCGCTTCTGGGCTTCGGCAGCCGCGCTGCTCGCTCTGGCCGCCGCGATCATCGGCGGGATCGCACTGGCCCGCGCCGTCCGCCGCGTCGGCAACCACGGGCGGAGGGGCGCCATCGTCGCGTTGTCGGCGGGGCTGGTCGCCGTGGCAGGCGGAGTGCTGAGCCTGGCCGTTGCCGACGGCGGCCCCGGCACCGGCAACGGCGTGATCGGCGCCGGTGCGGCCGTGGTGCTGGGGTTGGTGGCCATCGGCCTGGGCCGGCTGGCCCTGGTCCGCGCTTATCGCGCCGTCAGGTGAGCGGCCGAACTCGGCGTGGTGCGCATCGGAACGACGGGCCAGGCCAACCTCGCCGGCACACTCGCGGTCCGCTGCCGCTCGGCGGTTTGGTCAATTGTGGACGGACGAAGTTCATTCACTGAAGCGGATCAGCGTCGGTGTCGCGCCACCGCGAAGTTGGTATCCGCTCTGTTCGAACCGAAACGTCCGGGTGGTCGCCGAGTCAGGTCCAGGTCGAGATCGCCGGGCACAATGATCGCGCCTGCGAGTTCCGCGATCACGGCAATGACCCGAGCGCGCTTGAACATCGGGGGCGGTGTGGGTGAGGATCGAGGCATGATCGGTGATCGGTGGGGTGTCAGCGACAGGGAGATCAGGCGTTCCTACCCGTGCGATGGCTTCGTCAGCGCGCCCGCGCTGGAGGCGTGGCGGGGTGTGAGCGTGCAGGCGCCTGCCGAGGCGGTGTGGCCCTGGGTCGCGCAGGTGCGGCTCGCGCCCTATTCCTACGACTGGATCGACAACCTGGGTCGCCGCTCACCTCGCGAGCTGGTGGAGCTTCCCGAGCCGTGCGTCGGCGAAAGGTTCACGGCTGTCGGCGGGCACCGGGTGGGCCGGATCGTCGCGGTCGATCCGGGGCGGCAGCTGACGGGCTCCATCATGGGCGCGTTCCTGTCCTATGTCCTCGTGGCGCAGGGCCACGACGCGACGCGGCTGCTGTTCAAAATCGTCATGCAGACCAGTCGCTGGGTGGCGCTCGGGGTGTCCGTCGGCGATCTGGTCATGGCTCGACGGCAGTTGCTCAATCTGAAGTTGCTTGCCGAACGGCACCGCGCCGAGCTGTGACACGGACCGGGCCGCGGCTGGTGACAGGCTGTGCACAGGGCTGGGAGCGGGGCTGCCGTTGCGAGCACGCCTGCCGACCTCCCGGAGCGACTTCGATTCGCTGACGTCGACAGGAGGATTCGTCGTGGTTGAGGCTGCACTCATTGCTGACGCCGGCGATGTCGCGTGCTCTGCCTGGTCGGGCCGAGTGGCAACCCCAGTGCGGCGGTCAACTGATCGCCGCGACGAGGCTGCGCGCCGCGTGCCGGACACCTCGCCCGACGCGCACGGCCCACGTCGCGCTCGTTGACCGAGGGGCCATATTGCGTTGCCGCGGCGCCTGGACGATCGCGAGCCGGCGTCGTTGTAGTCCGCGTAGTCAGAAGATGCGGAATAGCCTGATCGCGGCCCCGATTCTCCCCTGTTCAACCGGACCGAGGACGCGGGAAACGCGCCGCAGGGCGAGCCGGGCACAATTCGCCCCCGAACTCGCCCAGCCGGGCGCTCTTGTGTGATGGTTACCAGGCGATGCGGCCGAGGCGATCGATGAAGATCCCAGTCGGTCCGTCAGCGGCGAGCATCGCGAGCTCGATGATCGGATCACTGCCCTCGGTGACCGTCAGCTTGCCCGTGTGGGTGTTCATGTCGGTGGCGGTGAACCTGCCGTTGGCGACCTCGCCAGGGGTCACGGCGTTGAACTTGATGGCAGGCAGTGCCTGGGCGTATCGGACGGTGATCATGTTCAGTGCCGCCTTCGACGAGGTGTAGGCGAGTTCGTACATCGTCGAGACGGCTTGTCCGGGGTCGGTCACGACCGCGATGGACCCCCGGCGCCGGTGACCATCACGACCCGCGGGTTGTCGGCCGCCTGTAGCAGCGGCAGGAACGCGTGCGTGACCCGGACCGGCCCGTACACATTCGTGTCGTAGACGGCGTGGATGTCCTCAGCCGTCGCGTCCGCGGGGTTGACACCGCCGCCCGGCGTGCCGGCGTTGTTGATCAGCACGTCCAGCCGGTCGGTGTTCTCCCGGACCTGTCGGGCAGCCCCGGCCACCGACTCCTCCGAGGTCACGTCCAACGGAACCATGATTACGTGTGCACCGTCGGCGGCCAGCTTCCGCGCGGCGGCCTTCCCCCGGTCCTTGTCGCGTGAGCCGAGGAAGACCCGCCAGCCCAGTTCCCCGAGCCTGCGCGCCGTCTCGTAGCCCAGGCCTTTGTTCGCTCCGGTGATCAATACCGAGGTCATGTTCTCTCCTGACGTCGTCGTACGGTGATCCGGGTCCGGCGGCTACGCGCGCGTCTTCTCGGCGTTGTCCGGCGCGGTGGCCAGGCGGCGCTTGCGCCTGGGCAGGCCGAAGGTCGGGTGCGAGGTGGCCCAGAGCGCGCCCGTGATGATGCCCGTCTTGATTCGTGCGACCTTCCGGCCGCCCAGGTACTTCGGCTTCGCTCGCGCGTGGTCGTCGACCGTCTGCAGGATCCCGTCGCGCCGTCCGAGGCTGATCGTGTTGTACGTGTAGACCAGCTTGGCGTTCGCGATCGCGTGGCCGGTTAGACGTCCCACGATCGCGTCGATGGCCTGCTTGCCGGTGCTGCCCGCCGAAGCGCAGGACATCGGCAGCGGCCGTTCGTTGTCGCCGATGGCGTAGGCACTGTCGCCGATGGCGTAGACGTTCGGGTGCGAGACTGACCGCATGGTGCGATCGACGACGATCTGGCCGTTCTCGGTGACCTCCAGTCCGCCGGCGGCGGCGATGGGGTTGACTGCGAATCCGGCCGTCCACACGGTCGCGTCGGGTTGGAAGACGGTGCCGTCGGCGGCGATCGCCCGCGTCGCCTCGACGTGTTCGATGGTGGTGTGCTCGTGGACGGTGATGCTCAGCCGGTCGCAGGCTTGGCGCAAGTGGGCGCGGGCCCCGGCGGAGAGCCGGCCGCCCAGGTCTCCGCGGGCTACGAGCGCTACCGACAGGCCTGGCCGGGATTCGGCGATCTCGGTGGCGGTTTCGATGCCGGTCAGCCCGTCCCCGACGACCAGCACGTTCGCGCCGTCATTCAGGCCGTCCAGGCGCTCGCGCAGGCGCAGTGCGGCCGGACGACTGGTGACGTGGAAGGCGTGCTCGGCCACGCCGGGAACGCCGTGGTCGGCGACGGTGCTGCCGAGCGCGTAGACCAGGGTGTCGTAGCCGAGCTCGTGACCACCGTCGGTGTCGGCCACAGTGACGGCCTGGTGCTCGGGGTCGACGGTGGTGACACGGGCCAGGCGCAGCCGTATCGCCGTGCCCGCGAAGACGTCGGCGAGTTTCGGAGCCTCGATTTCCTGCCCGGTGGCGAGCTGGTGCAGCCGCATGCGCTGGACGAAGTCCGGCTCGGCGTTGACCACGGTGATCTCGGTGTCCTTGGGGGACAGTCGGCGGGCCAGGTTCCCGGCCGCGAAGGCCCCGGCGTAGCCGGCGCCGAGGACGATGATGCGGTGTTTCACGTTGTTGCTCCTATCGGTTCGCTTGTTGCTGGTGGGTCGGCTCGGCCCCGGGTCACCGACGTTCTTGATCGAGGTGGCCGTGCGCCGCTGCCGAAAGGTCCTGCCAGTCGGCCCAGGTCTTGAGCCGGTCGGCGTAGGCCTGCTGGAGCATCGGGTAGAAGCCCTGGCCGAAGAGCACCCGCAGGGGCGGGTTGTCGGAGTCGACGATCGTGAGGAGTACCTGGGCCGCGGCGGCCGGGTCGCCGGCGGGCTGCTTGCCCGCGAACGCGGCGATGCGCCGGCGAAGGCTGTCGTAGATCGGGTCGGGCTCGATCACGGTCACCTTGATGCCGAAGTCGGCGACCTCTTGGGCGAGGGATTCGTTCACAGCTTCCAGTGCCCACTTGGAGGCGCTGTAGGCGCCGCTGAGCGGCATCGCGATGAGCCCGGCGGCCGAGGACAACTGGACGATGTGCCCCGCACCCTGCTCGCGCAGGTAGGGCAGCGCGGCCTGGATCACCCACACCGCGCCGAACAGGTTGGTCTCCAGCTGGTCGCGCAGGTGCTGCTCGGTCAGCTCCTCGATCGCGCCGACCCGGGCGTAGCCGGCGTTGTTCACGATGACGTCCAGACGGCCAAAATGCTCCTTGGCCCGCTTGACGCTTTCGATGACGGCGGCTTTTGTCGGTGACGTCCAGGCCGCGGGACGAACCGGTGACGAACCAGACCTTGCTCATGACGTCTTCCGATCACTCGTGGAGTTGTGCGCGCGGATCGTTTCCCGCGGCGTCCTGACGGCCATGAGGCGTCGGCGCCTCGAGCTATGTGACAGGTCGGTCATGTGACGCGCGCCACTGTCGCGAGGTGTCACGTGGCGGGTGCGGTCGGGGTCTTGTGTCCGGAGCCGGATTTGAGGGTGGACAGGTAGGAGCCAGGTATGAACGAGCGCAGGGATTCCACGGCGAGCGCAGTCGAGCTGCCGGCTGGTGGCGGCCGGCGGGACTGTGCCGCCGCGGCGACCGAGAAGTTCCTAGCCCACCGCAATCTGCTGTTCACGGTCGCTTACGAGATGCTCGGCTCGGCTGCCGACGCCGAGGACGTCCTGCAGGAAACCTGGCTGCGGTGGATGAAGATCGACGTGGGGCAGGTGCGCGACCAGCGTGCCTATCTGGTGCGGATCGCCACCCGTCGCTCGCTGGACCGGCTGCGCACCATGAAGCGCCGCAAGGAGGCCTACGTAGGCCCTTGGCTGCCCGAGCCGCTGCTCACCGCGCCGGACGTCGCCGAGGACGTCGAGCTTGCCGAGCGTGTGTCGATGGCGTTCATGCTCGTCCTGGAGACGCTGGCGCCGACCGAGCGTGCCGTCTTCGTGCTGCGCGAGGTCTTCGCCGTCGACTACGACGAGATCGCGGCCGCCGTCGGCAAGACCCCGGCGACCGTGCGCCAGATCGCGCACCGGGCCCGCCGGCACGTCGATGCCCGGCGCCCGCGCGAGGTGGTCTCGCCGAGACAGGTCCGTGCGGCGGTCGAGTCCTTCCAGCGTGCGCTCGAAACCAAGGACCTGCAGGGCCTCCTTGACGTGCTCGCTCCCGAGGTCGTCTTGGTGAGCGACGGCGGCGGCGTCAAACAGGCCGCGCCGCGGCCGATAAGCGGCGCCGACAAGGTAGCCCGCATGATCGTCAGCGGCCTCGGCAAAGCGCAAATCGCGCTCACCAGCGAACCCAGAGCGGTCAACGGCAACCCCGCACTCGTTCTCCGCGTGAACGGTGAGATCGACGGCGTCATAGCAGTCCGGGTCGAGGACGCCCGCATCACCGGCCTCTATTACGTCCGCAACCCGCAGAAGCTGACCCACATTGCCTCCGAAACCTCCCTCACGCTGAGGTAATCTTTCGGCCGCCGCCGTGAACACGACATCGCGACTATGTGGGCAGCCCGAGCGACGGCACTGGCCGTCAATTTCAGAGTGGAAGGCGGTAACGAGGCCGCAAGCCAACGGGCTCAACATCTTCACTCTCCGGAATTCCCGCGAGCGAGCGGTACTACTCCAGCCGCACAGCTGGATGTCGGTGACAGTCCTGTCCAGCTCGGCTCGACTTGTGCCGGATGCGGCCCACCGCGCCGCGTGCTTGCCGGCCGCGCAGCTCGCGCATGACCTCGCGCTTTTTTGGCACGCCGCGCGTCCGGAAACACAGCACCTCACGGGAGAATCTCCATAGCGTTAACGATCGTCGCCTGCGCTACACCGGCTGCCGGTCTTCTTGCGCGCCATCGGTTGGTCGCGGGGCGGGTATGGAGGTCGTCCTGACTGCTGAACGTTAAGTCCTGGCGAATAGCAAGTGTGCGAGCGGTCAACTGGGTTTTATGCCCGGCGCCTGGATCCGCGCTTATGGCCGTCGCGCGAGCCGGCGGCGGCTCCTCGCACGCCACCGGCCACAACCCACCCTGTGGCGGGTGTCACTTCGTGGTTGGCGTAAGGAGCCTGCTCGGTCGCCGTGTCCTGAACGACAGCGACCCGACGGAAGGGCCGATGCCATGGCCATCCCACAACTGCTCGACCCGCGTGCCGGTCCCGCGCTCGAGCGGGCGAGCTTGCGCGTGTTCGCTCTCGGCGCATACGCGCTCACCCGCGCCGAGCTGCGCACCGCGGTCGAGGCGGGCGCCGGTCTGCGCTGGCTCGGCTCGACCGGGTCCGTCCGGACCGCCGACGCCATGATCCGCGCGGCGCGGCCCGATGTGCTCGTCCTGCACAACGTGCTCGACCCGGACGCGCGCCTGGCGGGACACCTGACCGCGGCATTCCCACAGCTCGCCGTCGTCGTCCTCGTCGACGAACGCGTGCCGGTAGAGCGGCATGCGAGAGTCGGCGTGCACGCGGTCGTGCCCGTCGGCGCGGCACGCGCGGTCCTGGCGACCAGCATCCGGCTCGCGCACGCCCAGCACAGCGGCCAGCCCGCTGCGGGCGAGTTCCGGCCGTCCACGATGCTTTCGGCACGCCAGCACCAGATCCTCTCGCTCATCGCCGAGGGCAACAGCTACGCCGAGATCGGGCAGCTGCTGTTCATCTCGACCGAGACCGTTCGCACGCACGTCAAGCAGGTGCTGCGCCGGCTCCGCGCTCGCGATCGGACACACGCCGTCGCGCTGGCCTACCGGGCCGGCCTGCTCGTCGTGCCCGGGCGGAGTTCCGCGCCACCGTCACCATGGAGGGCGACATGACGACTATCCGCAGGCTCCCCGGCCCGAACACGGACGAATGGGACTGGCAGCTCGACAGCAAGTGCCGAGGCGTGAGCAGCACGGTCTTCTTTCACCCCGAGTGGGAACGCGGACAGGCCCGCACTCAGCGGGAGGCGACCGCCAAGGCCGTCTGCGCACGCTGCCCGGTGCTGGACAAGTGCCGTGAGCACGCGCTCGCGACGCGCGAGCCTTACGGCGTCTGGGGCGGCCTGTCCGAATCCGAACGCGAGGCCATTTTCCGGACGGAGCGGCGCGTCGTCGAGCTCTGAGTCCTTTGTGGACGACTTCGGAGTGCGCGCCACGCCGCGGGCTCGAACCCCGGCACCCGCACAATCTGGTCGGCCTGGCCCCCGGCGCCGGCGCACCGGCGGCGACGTTCAGCGGGTGACCGACACCGCTGGGCATCACCGAGGGCGGCAGCGCGGTGTACGGCGTCGCGGCCAACGGCTCGGCTCGCACGATCTGCCGGCTCGACACCGCGACCGGCGTGACCCCTCCGTCCCCGGGGTCGCCGACGCCCCGGTGCCGTACGGCGCGGAGCCCGGTCGGATGGCACGTCGCCGACGACCGCGAACCTGCCGCACACGGGTGTGGATGTCACCGCGCTGTTACTCGGAGGAGGTTGTTGGGGGCGGAGGAAGCCGTCACGGTGAGCGGGTCGCCGCGGGCGGTGACCCGCTCGGATCACCGCCCGTGGTATCCCGGCTTTCCGTCACGGCTGGCGGCGGCGTTGCGCAGCAGGTCGTCTGCCCGGTCCGCGGTGTCGGGCAGGCGATGGGATCTGACTTTGGCCGGCTGTGGCGGCCAGCTGTGGATCGCCTGTGAGCCGGTCGGCGATCCGGTGGCGGGTGTGCCTGATGCGGTGTTCGAAGTCCGCGTCTGGCTTGGCGAGGACGGCCGCGGTCGAGTCGTCGAGTACCGCGGCGGTGTCCCCGTCGTCGGAGACGTCGCGCACGACGTCGGCGACCAGGACGATGGCCATCGGTCGGTATCGGCGGGCGATGTGGGACAGCTCGATTCCGATCATCAGCAGCGCCGGTCTCGCACGCGGAGACGAGGCGTCCGTCCAGCCTGCTGTGGCGGTTCGGAGCATGGCGGGTGGTACGGCGCCGGGATTGGCGGAGATCAACCCGTCGGTGTCCGATCCGTTCTCCGGGACCGCGTGCAGTGCCGCGACGTCGTGCAGCGTCTCGTCCAGCCCGGCGCCCGAGTGTGCGCGTGCTCGGCCCGGTTCGGTCAGCGCTCCGGCCAGGTTGCCGCGCACCACGGCCGAGCGGCACACGGCATCCACTTCCGGTACTGCCCAGTCCCGCGGAAACCGCCACCCGCTGGTGATGCTCGCGACCCGCCAACGGCGCCGAAGCCCGCCGCGCACGCAATCGGCCGCGCCGGCTTCATCTCTCCCGCTCACGGGCCTGCCTTTCTCGACGTCGTCCCCGCTGGCGCCTGTCATGCGACCGAAATGGCCGCCCGTCGTGACGCCGGGATGATCGCCGTGAGTCGACTCTCACAACCGGGCTGTGTCCACCGCCTGTGCAGGCAGGGAGAGCGACAACACGCGCGCAGGCGCCCGGGTGTCAAGCGGCTGCCTCGGAGCCGGCTGCCAGTGCGATGTCCGCGGCGTCCGGCGCGTCGTCGAGCAGACGTTCACCGCCCGTGCCCTGGCGGTCTGCTTGTCCTGTCCTTCCGCGACCTCGGCACGGTTCTGACGGGCCTGGACCGCTTCATCCCCGTACGCGCCGACGACGACCGGATCATGACCCGCTTCCTCGATGACGAGGGAGGCCATACAGGTGCACGACCTGATCCACACACGAACGCCGACGGGTCCTGGGACCTCGGCAAGAGCCGCGTCCGGTCGGGCAGGTGGGGGAGGGCGTCGCCCATGCAGACGGCCGTGGTGAACGACTGGTCCGTCGAGCTCGCCGATGAGGGTTTCGCTGATGTCGATGCCGACAACGCCGCCGTAGTCGAGAAGGGCACACTCCAAGGGAGTCGGTCGGCGACCGAAGCATGTCGAAGGTGCTGTCCCGCAGTCGGCCCCGGCGCTAGACGTGCATCGCCGCCCAGAACATCACCCAGGCCGCGGACGCGAGCAACGCTCCCAGGCCCGCTCCGTACAGCACCCGTCGCGTGTGCCGGGCAACCGCGCCGACGTGCTCCTGTTTCACCGTCATCCCCGCTTGACTCATGCGCCCAGTCTGGGCTATCGAGCGCGACTTGCCCTGCTCCAACTTCCTGGTGGGCGACCCCGCGCGGGGGACCCTGAACGGGCAGGATGCCACTCGCAATCCGGCCCGGGTGCGCCCTGCGGCCACCGACCCCGAAGCCTTCGAAAGGACGTCCGCGGCGTGTGAAGGGGCGGGTCCGCCCCCTGCAGCGGACCCGCCCGTTCACGCCTCCTCGCCCCCGACGAAACGAGGAAGCACCCTGTGTCCCCTTCGCCCGCACCAGCCGTCCCGGGAGACGTCGGCGCGGGCAATGAGCGAATGACGAGTCCGGAACATCCGGCCCTCGCCCGATCACTCGTAGGCGAAACCTTCGCCGCCGATCGACATGACGTCGTCTCGCGCGAATATCCCCCACCCGAGGGGCCCTGGCTCTGCCAGGCACGGAGAGAAAGCCGGAACGAAGTCGGACTCGAACCAGCCACGGCCTTGATCGCCGCACAGGAAGTCGCGGCGCAGACCAGCTAGCGCCCCTGAAAGGTGCTATTGAATCGAATGTTCAGGAGTTACCCTGCCCGGGGGAACACGACCGGCTGGTAATCGTGAACTCACCTGCGGGTGCGCGCCGTCAGATACGATCGATACCCCACGTCAAGTGCAGTGAGTTAAAATTCCGTCACGGTGGGCACGCCGATGTGAGGAATTGATGATCACTGAAACTTCGATGGTGACCGCGGTTCGAGAGGTCCTGCTCGACCTTCTCCACCGGGTGCGCCTGCTCGGTGTGGCGGCCACGCTCGTCCACGATCCCGGCGTGGTACCGGCACTGATCGCCGAGATCGAACCGGCGCTCGGCCAGGCCGCTCGCGCCCTGACGACCTGTGCACCGGATGCGCTGGCGGCGCTCTGCCGTGCCGTTGCGTCCGCTCGGGCAGGGCGATCCGCCGACAGTCACACCGAACTGCTGACGGCCCACCGGCACTTGGCCGCCGCGTTACGCGAGCCCGGAAACCCGGTCGCCGGCAGCGCCTCGGACGCATCTCCCGTCCAGAGCATGTCGGGCACCCTCGCCGGTACTGGCCCGACTGCCGGCGAGCAAACGACGGCGTCACTGAACGTTGGCAGAACGTCGCCGGATCGGGAGCAACCCGCAATGCTGTCGGTCGCACCGCTATTCGGCAGACTGAAACGATGCTCGACGTGCTTGCGACGCGCGGATTACGCTCGCCCTGACGGAAGGTTCGCCCTGTGGCACAGAACGTTCTCGTGGAAATCGTCGACGACCTCGACGGCGGGGTCGCGACGCAGACTGTGCCCTTCGCCCTCGACGGTGTCATGTACGAGATCGACCTCTCCGACGAGAACGCCCGGATCCTGCGGGAGACGTTCGCTCGTTACATCGCGTCCGGTCAGCGCGTCGGTGGGCGCAAGACCACGGCCGCCGTCAGCAAGTCGGCGACAGGCAAGCAACGGAGCACGCGCAGCGCGCAGAGCCGCCGGCGCAGCAAGGAAGTCCGCGAGTGGGCACAGGCCAACGGCTACCCGATCGCGGAGCAGGGCCGGATCCCTCACAAGATCTCCGCGGCATTCGAGGCCGGGGAGCCGGCCGCTGAGCTGAAATCCGCGCCTGTCGGGGAGTCGCCCACCACACCCGCCCAAAGGCGTGCACCGCGGACGCAGACCGGCGACAGCTGAACTGCGCCGCCGCGCTGCCGGCCCAATCCGGGCGAGCCGGGATAAAACGCGAGACGACTCGCTCACAGCACATCGGCCCAGGACAGTGCACGCAGGACCGGCGACAAACCGGCTCAACGACGAGGCACCTTCCCCTCCCCAGGCGCACTCGTCCAGCGCGGCGTATCAGTAGCCCGGACAGGATCGCCCTCCAGACCGCCCAGGGCGGCATGGCGACGCGCACGCCTGCTTGCGGCACGTCGCCAGGAGGCACCGAGTCATCGGACCGAAGCCCCCGTGGTCGGCCGCAATGCCAACGACGCCACACTGGATCTGCTGCAGGTTCTCCGCCGCGAAGGCCACAATCGGGCCGTTGTGCATGTTTCCTGCGCGGTCTCCGCCCGCGGACGCCAGGTCTTCGTGCAGGCCACCGAACTTTCGAACAAGCACCGAACGAGACCTGCCAGCGGGCGAGTCGGCCGATCGGGAACCATGCGTGTCACCCATTCGAGTTCACCCGTGCCGGGTGGTTTTGCGAGATATTTTCATCAGGCTACCCAAGGGTGGATCGTCATCGTGCACGATGCGCCCATGAAGGAACCGACCACGTCGCGCGCGAGCGTCCGCGGGGACCTGGAACCGACACCGATCTATGACGCCGTTTCCGTGTTGTTGCAGGCGCGGTGTCACCCTGGGCGGGGTGGCGAGGAGACGGCTGCGACATCGGTGACGGCCGACGAACCCGTCCCCGCCGAGCAGGCGAACGCCATGTAGTCATAGACGGTCCGTGCGGTGCACCGTACGGACCGTGGCAGTCACGGTGGCAACGCCGTCTCTCGAAGGTCAAGATGTGGCCCTCTTACCGGTCGCGTCCTGCGCGACGCGGTCCTTGGTCACGCCGAGCCCTTCGAGGGCGGTGGTGATCGCTTCGGCGCTCTGTTCGGAAAGCACCTTCGCCTTTCCTCGTCGGGGTAACCCGCGTGAGTGACGGCGCTGATCTTCACGGTTGTTCCCTTTGCAGCGCCTTGGCGATTTCGCCGAGCGTCCGCGTCGCCTGGGCGGTCAGATCGGCCTTCTCCGGCTCGAAGGTGATGGGTGCTCGCTGCAGCGCCTGCTCGATCGACGAGCTCACCTGCTGGGCCGCGTCACCGGCCGCCTGCCCCGCCGAACTCGGCGCGCCGGCGCCCGTCGAGACGGCGGCGCCGCTGGACGAGCTGAGGTCCGGGACCGGGAGCAGCCATGTTGGTCGTCCCGCTTGAGACGCACGCGGCGTTCGCTCCGCCTCGTCTGACGCAAAGATACGAACACGGTGAGGTGGCAGCGGCAACCACGACCGAGGTCACGACCTGACCCGAGCCGGCGATGTCGGCGGCCGGTCCGAAGGCTGCTTCGGCCGTCAGGGGGATGAACCCTACATGGACCGGAGCGCGGAATACGGCAGTCGGCAGGGGGAGTGAGTACGGCCGTCACGCCGCGACAGATTACGGTACTCGCCACACGGATGGCCGTGGCGACCGGGAGGCCGCATTGGACAGCCGCTACGGCCAGGGCTCCGTGACCGATTACGGGAGCTCATCACGCGATCGTGCCGATTCCGAGCGCGGCTACGGTTGCCGAGTACCGCTCCGGCTCACACAACAACGTGGCCTCGGCCCGCTCTGGCCCTGTACTTCCTGGTCGTCGGTGATTTCGAAGGCATCGGGCGAACGCCGCTTGATCCAGCATGCCTCGTTTGGTCGACGTCCGCCGTGCCGAACTTATCCATGGTGAGGTCGGCCCGTGTCACCGCAACGACGGGTCACTCATCGATGATGCGCAGGTATTTCGGGCTGTTGCGTCATAGCTGGGCCATGGAGTCGTCTTGGAGAGTGCCGGGGTGTCCCGGGCCGCTCCTCCCCCCCCGTTACCTTCTTCGTAGTTCCTGATCAAGGAGCTGTGGTCGCCAGGCCCGGCATGACTTACGCCCCCAGTCGAACTCATGATCCGGGGGGTGGTGTCACCGGGTCTGGTGGCATCGACCGACCGCTGATAGGGACACGGCCACCATCTGGTAGGTCTCGTCGTAACGTGGGTGCCGGCGCTCGATGCCTGATCGGTGACCACATCGCGGCGAACGAACGGCATGGTGGATGAGCAGCACTCTCAGCGTGTTTCTCGGCCTGGACGTCGGCAAGGACAACCACCACGCCGTCGGCCTGGACCCCGACGGCAACCGACTGCATGACGGGCCATTGCCCAACACCGAACCGAAGCTGAAGGCGTTGTTCGACAAGCTCGCCGAGCACGGGGCGCTGCTGGTCGTGGTCGATCAGCCGGCCACGATCGGCGCGTTGCCTGTCGCGGTCGCCCGCGCCGCAGGACATCAGGTGGCGTATCTGCCCGGCCTGGCGATGCGCCGCATCGCCGACCTCTACCCCGGCCGCGCCAAAACCGACGCCCGGGACGCGTTCGTCATCGCCGACGCCGCCCGCTCCCTGCCCCACACCCTGCGACCCGTTGATGTCGGCGACGACGCGTTGGCCGAGTTGGAGGTGCTGGTCGGGTTCGACGACGACCTGGCCGGCGAAGCCACCCGGATCAGCAACCGCATCCGCGGCTTGCTCACCGGCATCCACCCGGCGCTGGAACGGGCCATCGGCCCCAAGATCGCCCACCCGGCGGTGCTGGAGATCCTGTCCCGCTGCGGCGGCCCGGCCGGGATCGCCAAAGCCGGCCGCCGCAAGCTCACGGCGATCGCCAAGGCTCACGCGCCCCGCATCGGCGACAAGCTGGTCGAGGCGATCATGACCGCCCTGGGCGAGCAGACCGTCACCGTCCCGGGCACCGCCGCCGC
>NZ_JAAGNB010000200.1:0-4660 GCF_010550475.1 Amycolatopsis sp. SID8362 | reverse complement strand
CGCGGGCGCCGCCGGCCGCGCGCTGGCCGGCACCGACCGCGCGCTCGTGACGCTGTCCGAGCTCGACCTGCAGGCCGCCGTCGAGGGCACGGTCATGGGCTCCTACGTCTTCACCGCCTACCGCAGCGAGAAGGGTGACGCGCCGGTCGCGAAGGTCGACTTCGCGAGCCCGGCCGACGGCACGGCGCGCGAGCACAAGGCGACGCTGAAGGCCGCGACCTCCATCGCCGAGGCCGTCCTGACCGCCCGCGACCTGATCAACACCCCGCCGAACGACCTGTACCCGGCCTCCTTCGCCGACCGCGCGAAGAAGCTGGCCGAGGACAACGGCCTCGAGTTCGAGGTCCTCGACGAGAAGGCCCTCAAGCGCAAGGGCTTCGGCGGCATCCTCGGCGTCGGCGGCGGCTCGTCCCGCCAGCCGCGCCTGGTGCGCATCGGCTACAAGCCGGCCAAGGCCGCCAAGAAGGTCGCGCTGGTCGGCAAGGGCATCACGTTCGACTCGGGCGGCATCTCCCTCAAGCCCGCCGCGAACATGGACCACATGACCTCGGACATGTCCGGCGCGGCCGGCGTGCTCGCCGCCGTGGTGCTGGCGGCGAAGCTGAAGTACCCCCTCGAGGTCGTCGCGCACATCCCGCTGGCGGAGAACCTCCCCTCGGGCACGTCCTACCGCCCCGGCGACGTCCTGACCATGTACGGCGGCAAGACCGTCGAGGTCCTCAACACCGACGCCGAGGGCCGGCTCGTGCTCGTGGACGCGATGGTCCGCGCGGCCGAGGAGAACCCGGACTACCTCATCGAGACCTCGACGCTGACCGGCGCCCAGGTCGTCGCGCTCGGCAACCGCACCGCGGGCGTCATGGGGTCGGACGACTTCCGCGACCGCGTCGCCGCGATCATGCAGGCCACCGGCGAGAACGGCTGGGCCATGCCGCTGCCGGAGGAACTGCGCGCCGACCTCGACTCGCGCCTGGCCGACCTGGCCAACGTGACCGGCCACCGCTGGGGCGGCATGCTCGCGGCGGGCATCTTCCTGCGCGAGTTCGTCGCCGACGGCCTCGACTGGGTCCACATCGACATCGCGGGCCCGTCGTTCAACACCGGCGCGCCGTGGGGCTACACCGGCAAGGGCGGCACGGGCGTCCCGGTCCGCACGATCGCCGCGGTCCTGGCGGACATCGCCGCCAACGGCTGACCCCGATGACGTGAATGACTCATTCATGTCGCCCGACGACATGAATGAGTCATTCACGTCGCTTCGGCGGCGATGATCCCTTTGCCGGTTTCGATGTGATCCGCGACACCGTACGGTGGCCGGATGACCACCGGGCCGGTCGAAGAGGACACTCCCGCCGCGATCGCCGCCGAGCACGACGAGGAACGGCCCGCGCGGCAGCTCTCCCGGGTCCCGGACCGCGTCGTCTACGTCGTCGCGCTGGCCGTCGCGGTCCTCGTGCTCAAGCAGGTGTTCTTCCCCTTCGCCAAGGGCAACCAGTTCTACCTGGTCCTCTTCCTCGGCGTGACGCTGCCGCTGGTCTTCCTCTGCTACCGCCCGCGGCTGCGCGGCCGTGACGACCCCGGCTGGACCGACTGGGCCCTGGCGGCGACGGCACTCGCCGTCGGCCTCTACCCCGTGCTCGCCGGGTACGACGACTTCCTGAACCGGCAGGGCATCCTGTCCCCGCTGGACGTCGTCGCCGGCGCGCTGCTGCTGGTGCTGATCCTCGAAGCCACCCGCCGCACCACCGGGCTGGTGCTGCCGATCGTCTGCCTGCTCTTCCTCGCCTACGCCTACTACGGCGGCTTCCTCCCGCAGAACTGGGGCATCGCGCACGCCGGCATCGACTTCAGCCAGATCGTCAACGCGCTCTACAACGACGCGAGCGGCTTCTACGGCACCCCGCTCGACGTCGCGGGCAGCTACATCGTGCTGTTCACCCTCTACGGCGCCGTGCTCAACGCGTCCGGTGCCGGCCAGTTCTTCGTGGACATCTCGTTCGCCGCGTTCCGGAAGTCGCGGACGGCACCGGGCCGCACCACCGTCCTGTCGGGATTCCTGCTCGGCACGGTGTCCGGTTCGGGCACCGCCACCGCCGTCAGCCTCGGCTCGATCACCTGGCCGATCCTCAAGAAAGCCCGCTACCCCAAGGAAAACGCGGGCGGGCTGCTCGCCGCGTCCGGGATCGGGGCCATCCTCTCGCCGCCGACGCTGGGCGCCGCCGCGTTCATCATCGCCGAGTACCTGCAGACGTCGTACCTGAAGGTGCTGATCTGGGCGACCGTGCCGACGCTGCTGTACTACCTCGGCATCGTGTTCGCGATGGAGGCCGACGCCCGGCGGTTCAAGGCCGAAACCGTGGACGTCCCGCACGGCAGCCCCGGGAAACTGCTGCTGCGTGGCGGTTACCACTTCCTGTCGCTGGCGATCATCGTCGTGTTCCTCGCCCTGGACATCCCGCCGTTCGCCGCGGTCGTCTACGCCACCGGCGTCGCCGCGCTCTTCGCGCTGATCGCCCGGCGTCACGAGCCGAAAGCCTGGGCGAAGGACATCGTCGACGCGCTCTCGGCGGGCGTGCGCGGGGCGCTGCCGGTGATCGCGGTGTGCGCGGCGGCGGGCGTGATCACGTCGACCATCACCAAGACCGGGCTCGGCCTCGAACTCGCGGATGCGCTGGTCGAGCTGGCCGGCGCGCTCACCGACAACGGCACGCTGATCCTCATCCTGACCGTGCTGCTCTCTGCGGTCGCCGTCGGCGTGCTCGGCCTCGCCGTGCCGGTCACCGCGAGCTTCATCATCGCCTGGGTCGTGATCGGTCCCGCGCTGGAGACGCTGGGCGTCGCCGACGCCGAGCGCGCGATGTTCATCTTCTACTACGCCGTGCTGTCGGAGGTCACGCCGCCGACCGCGCTCGCCGCCGTCGCGTCGGCGGCGATCACCGGGGGCTCGGTGCTGGGAACCATGTGGCAGTGCTGGAAGTACACGCTCCCGGCGTTCCTGGTGCCGATCGCCTTCGTGCTCACCGACAACGGCGCCGCGCTGCTGCTGGAGTCGGACGCGCTGACCGTCGTCTGGGTGGCGGCGGTCTCCGCGCTGGCCGTCGCCGCGCTGGCGGTGGTGACCGGGGGCTGGCTGTTCGGGCCGGTCAGCCTGCCGGTGCGGCTGTTGTTCGTCCCGGCCGCGCTGTGCCTGCTCTACCTGGAGCCGGTGCCGATCGCGATCGGCGCCGCGTGCGGTGCCGCCGCGCTGCTCGCCCACGCCGTGATCAAGAGGAGGACAGCATGAAACGCGCACTCGTCACCGCCGCGGTGCTCGCCTTGGCCGTCACCGGCTGCGGTGGCAAGCAGCAGACGGACTCGGCCGCGCCAGGCGGTTCGCAGTCCTGCGAAGCCGGCGAAGGCCGGATCACCATCGCCACCGGCAACAGCGGCGGCGTCTACTACGTGCTGGGCGGCGGGCTGGCCCAGCTGATCAGCACCAACACCAAGCTGCGCGCGACGGCCGCGGAGACCGGCGCGTCGGTGCAGAACATCCAGCAGCTGGTGGCGGGCAACTACGACGTCGCGTTCTCGCTGGCCGACACCGCGGCGGACGCGGTGAACGGCAAGGGCTCCTTCGACGGCAAGCCGCAGAAGGTCCAGGCGCTGGCGCGGATCTACCCGAACTCGACGCAGGTGCTGGTCCGCGCGGACGCGGGCATCGACTCCGTCGCCGACATGAAGGGCAAGCGGATCTCGACGGGCTCGCCGAAGTCGGGCACCGAGGTGATCGCGAACCGCCTGCTGCAGGCGGCCGGGCTGAAGGACACCGACGTCCAGGCGCAGCGGCTCGACCTCGCCAAGACCGCCGACGGCATGAAGGCGGGCACGCTCGACGGCCTCGTCTGGTCCGGCGGCCTGCCGACCGCGCAGATCACCGACATCACGACCGCGTTGAAGGACAAGGTGAAGTTCCTCGACATCACGCCGCTGCTGCCGAAGCTCAAGGAAGTCAACCCGGTCTACGACCAGGCCGTGATCCCGAGGGCGACGTACGCGCAGCCGTCCGACGTGCCGACGGTCGTGGTGCCGAACCTGCTGCTGGTGCGCGAGGACTTCCCGGCGGGCAACGCGTGCGCGATCACGAAGCTGCTCTTCGACAAGCAGGCCGAGCTGGCGAAGGTGCACCCGGCGGCGAAGGAGATCACCAAGCAGCTGGCCACGCAGACCGACCCGGTTCCGCTGCACCCGGGGGCGAAGCAGGCACTCGGCTAGGGTCGAAGCGTGGACGCCGGTGAGTACCTCGAGACGGCGGTCCGCGACGTCCTGACGGCGGCCGAGCCGGGTGTCGACGACCAGGTCGGGTACGCGGCTCTGCTGCTCGCCGTCACCGGCGCACTCGACGAAGCCGACCGGCTGGTGACGCAGTGGCTGGCCCGCACGGAACGGCCGGTCACCGCGCTGGCCGCCGGCCCGGTGCGGGCCCGCGCGTGGGCGATGCTCTTCGAGGCTCGCGGCAGGCGGCCGGACTGGGCCGAGGGCCTGCCCCCGCTGGACCTCGACCTCGAGGAACGCCTGCACACGGCGTCGTTGCGGCGTCCGGTCTCCGACCTCGACGGCGTGCTGCCACCGGGCCCGATCGCGGAGGTGGTCAAGCACGTGGCGCCGTCGCGCCCGGACCGCG
>NZ_JAAGNB010000153.1:0-1683 GCF_010550475.1 Amycolatopsis sp. SID8362 | reverse complement strand
GCGGGTCGACGGACGCGCGTTCGCCGCCCAGGGCGCCGACACCGGCCGGGCCTACGGCGGCACCGGCTCGTCGAAGGCGAAACCCGTCCCGGAGCTGGCCCGCAACCCGCTGCTCGGCGCCGGCATCGGCCCGGGCCCCGCCACCTGCTCCCTGCCCGACCTCGGCCGCGCGCCCGACCAGCTCAAGGCCTACTACCGGGCGCTGGCGGACTGCCTCGAACAGTCGTGGCGGCCCGCGCTGGAGAAGGCGAACGAGCCGACGCTGACCGCGACCGTGTCGGTGACGCTGCCCGAGCACAGCGCGTGCGGCGACGCTCCGACGGAGAACGAAGCCGTCGCCTACTACTGCGGCGGCGACACCACGATCTACGCCCCGACCGACTGGATGCTGGCCGACGCCGGGCTCAACAAGGCCCGGCACATCGCGACCATCGCCCACGAATACGGCCACCACGTGCAGCGCGAGAGCGGCATCCTGTCGGCGGCGGCGGACAAGATGACGTCGCCGAACGAGGACAGCGCGGCCGACAAGGAGGTCGTCCGCCGGATCGAGCTGCAGGCCAACTGCTTCGGCGCGCTCTTCCTGGCGGCCGTCGCCGGCACGGGCTCGATCAGCCGGTCGCTGGCGAACGCCGCCGTCGCCGACTACGGCCGGGCCAACGACAGCGACACCCACGGCTCCCGCGCGCACCAGCTGTCCTGGGCGAAGGCGGGCTACGACGGCAAGACGACGAAGGCGTGCGACACCTGGAGCGCCCCGGTCGCCGAGGTCAGCTGACAGTCCAGGCGGGATCGCGCCCGAGCAGGGCCAGGAACCGGTCCAGTTCGCTCGCGTCCGCGGGGACCTCGACGCTGTGGGCGAACGAGTTGTTCTTTTCGCGCCCTTCGTCCGGGATCCGCTCGGCGAGCTTGAGGGCGACGTGCACGGCTTCGGCGTCCGGCTCGTAGGGCAGGTCCAGCGTGCGGGCCAGGTCCCAGCCGTGCGCGACCGTGTCGACCAGGTGCATGTGGGCGGCGATCGGGCCGGGGAACGTGCCGAAGTGGTTGATCGTGAGCTGCCGGTCCAGCACCGCGTCGTCGGCGAAGGCGTCGAGGAAGTCGTCGACGGAGGCCTGGTACGCGGCCGGGGCGTCGTCGCCGAGGTCGCCGGCGTCCCAGTCCGGCGCCGAGCCCTCGCGGGCGGCGGTCGCGAAGGCGTGGTTCTCGCTGACCTGGTGGCGGAGGAGGTCGGCCAGCGTCCAGCCCGCGCACGGCGTGGGGCGGTCGAGGTCGGCGGGGGTGACGGCGGCGACGATCTTGTCGAGGACGAGCAGGGCACGGCGGTCGAGTTCGCGAAGATCCATGCTTCGCACGCTAGGCGGGCCAGCGGACCACGAACAGTGCCAAATCCGCGCCACTTCCGGTGGGCCAATCTAGACTCGCGCCGGTGGAGATCCACATCGACCTGACCGGCACGCGCGGGCACCGCGACGCGATCTACCGGCAGCTCCGCGCGGCGATCCTGGCCGGCCGGATCCGGCCCGGCGAGGCACTCCCGCCCACCCGGGAGCTCGCGCAGCGGCTGGCGGTCTCCCGGACGACGGTCAGCGCGGCCTACGACCGGCTCACCGCCGAGGGGTTCCTGACCGGCCGCGTCGGCGCCGGCACGTTCGTCACGGCGTCCGCGGCGGCGCGCCCGGAGCC
>NZ_JAAGNB010000115.1:0-1244 GCF_010550475.1 Amycolatopsis sp. SID8362 | reverse complement strand
CGCGGACCACCCGGGCGCGCTGGCGGGCGTTGACGCGGACCGCGTCGCGCAGGATGCCGAAGTCGACGCCCGCCGAGTCGGCCGCGTGCAGCAGCGCGGAGGTGTCCTTCGGCAGGCACGAGCCGCCCCAGCCGGGGCCGGGGGCGAGGAACTCCGGGCCGATCCGCGCGTCCAGGCCCATGGTGCGGGCGACCTCGCGGACGTCGGCGCCGGAGCGCTCGCACAGTTCGGCGAGGACGTTCACATAGGACAGTTTCACCGCGAGGAACGCGTTGCTCGCGTACTTCGCCAGTTCCGCGCTGGCCGAGTCGGTGAGGACGACCGGGGCGCCGGCCGGCTCGTACAGCCGTGCCACGCGCGAGGCCGCCGCGGAGCCCGGCGGATCGGTGCCGAGCACCACCCGGTCCGGGTGCAGGAAGTCGTCGACGGCGTGGCCTTCGCGGAGAAACTCGGGGTTGGCGGCCACCGGCAGGTCGGTCCGGCCCAGCAGGCCGGGCAAGCGCGCCGCCGTCCCGACCGGCACGGTCGACTTCGTGACCACCACGCAGCCGGGCCGCAGCAGCCGCCCGAGCTGCGGGACGACCCGTTCGAGGACGCCGAGGTCGGGACGCCCGTCTTCGGCGGGCGGTGTGGGCAGGCACAGGAACACCAGGTCCGCGCCGTGGAGCTCGGCCTGGGCGGTGGTGAAGGTGAGCGTCCCGTCGCCGAGGCCCTGAGCGACCAGCTCGGCCAGTCCCGGCTCCGCGATCGACACCACGCCCCGCCTCAGTTCGTCCACTTTGGACTCTGCGGAGTCCACGCAGGTCACCCGGTGCCCGAGCCGCGCGAAACACGCGGCGCTGGTCAGGCCGACGTAGCCCGCGCCGACGATCCCGATGTGCTCAGCCATGCGCCACCCGCGCTTCGAGGGCCGAGCGCACGGCGGTGAGCACGCGTTCCCCGCCGAGCAGCAGCAGGCCACCGTCGGGCTCTTCGCCGTGCGGGTCGCCGACGTTCCCGGCCCAGAGCACGACGTGCTGCCGCGCGGACGGCGGTGGTCCCCACAGCCGGGGCGGGGTCGGCCCGAACAGCAGCACCGACGGCGTGCCGAACGCCGTCGCGAGGTGCCCGACGCCGGTGTCCCCGCAGACGACGAGTGCGGCCCCGGCCACCAGCGCGGCCAGTTCCGCCAGACCGGTCCGCCCGGCGAGCACGGCTTCCTCGCCGAGCCCGGCCCGCTCGGCGATCGAGCGGCACAGGTGGCG
>NZ_JAAGNB010000076.1:0-1734 GCF_010550475.1 Amycolatopsis sp. SID8362 | reverse complement strand
GGCGCTCGCGGGCGCCGACGAGCTGTACGCGGAATCGGCGGCGTCGTTCCTGGCGGTCCACCTCCTGACCCGGCACGCGGCGGCACCCCCGCCCCGCGTCCCCGGCCGCGACGAGCTGCGCACCCGCCGGGCCGTCCAGTTCATCCGCGACAACCACCACCGCCCCCTCACCCTGGCCGACATGGCGGCGGCGGCCGACCTGAGCCCGTTCCACTTCCTGCGCGTGTTCAAGACGGCGACCGGGCAGACGCCGTACCGCTACCTGACCCGGGTCCGGGTGGAGAAGGCGTGCCGGCACCTCGAACGCGGGGACCTGTCGGTGACGGAGATCGCCGAGGCGTGCGGGTTCGCGACGCCGTCGCGGTTCGCTTCGGCCTTCCGGGCGCAGATCGGGCAGCCGCCGTCGGCGTACCGGACCGCGGTCCGGGGGTAGCGCAATAAACGGCGGCCCCGGCAGCAATCACCGGAAGGCGGAGCCGGGCGTCGCGAAGTTAGCGTCGCCGGGTGTCCACTCCAGAAATCGAAGCGAGCGTCAACGGCGAGGCCGTGCGGCTGCGGCTCGACCCGCGGGAATCGCTGCTCGACGTGCTGCGGGAGCGCCTCGGGCTGACCGGTACCAAGAAGGGCTGCGACCAGGGCCACTGCGGGGCCTGCACGGTCCACCTCGACGGGCGGCGCGTCGTCTCCTGCCTGACGCCCGCCGTGCAGGCCGGCGGGCGGGCGGTGACCACCATCGAGGGGGTCGCCGGGCCGGACGGCGGGCTGCACCCGTTGCAGCAGGCCTTCGTCGACCACGACGCACTCCAGTGCGGCTACTGCACGCCCGGGCAGATCATGTCCGGGCTGGCCTGCATCGCCGAGGGGCACGCGACCGACGACGAGCAGGCGCGGGAGTACCTGAGCGGGAACCTGTGCCGGTGCGGCGCCTACGCCGGGATCGTCGCCGCCGTGCGGCAGACCGCCGGGGAGGGCTGATGCGGCCCTTCGCCTACGTCGCGCCGGACAGTGTCGGCTCCGCCCTCGAGGCGCTGCGCGACGCCGTGCCGGGCACCCGGATCCTGGCCGGCGGCACCACGCTCTACGACCTGATGAAGCTCGGCGTCGAGACGCCGCCCGCCGTCGTCGACGTGCACCGGCTGCCCGAGCTGACCACCATCGAAGCCCGCGCCGGCGAACTCGTCTTCGGCGCCGGGGCGCGGATGGCCGACGTCGCCGACCACCCGGCCGTGCGCGACGGGTACCCCGCGCTGTCGGAATCGCTGTGGCGCGCCGCTTCCCAGCAGCTGCGGAACATGGCCACCGTCGGCGGGAACCTGTTGCAGCGCACGCGGTGCGGCTACTTCCGCGGCGGATCCGAGTTCCCCTGCAACAAGCGCGTGCCCGGCAGTGGCTGCGCCGCGCGCGACGGGCACGACCGCACCCACGCGCTGCTCGGCACCAGCGACGCCTGCATCGCGACCTACCCCGGCGACTGGGCGATCGCGCTGCTCGCCTTCGACGCGGTCGTCGACGTCGCCGGGCCGCGCGGCGAGCGCACGGTCCCGCTGGCGGAGCTGCACGTCGAACCGGGCGACGACCCGGCTCGCGAACACGTCCTCGACCCCGGCGAACTGATCCTGCGCATCCGCGTCCCGCTGACGCCCGCCGGCCGCGGGTCGGTCTACCTGAAGATCCGCGACCGCGAGTCCTACGCGTTCGCCCTCGCCTCGGCCGCGGTCGCGCTGACCGTGGCGG
>NZ_JAAGNB010000022.1:0-3177 GCF_010550475.1 Amycolatopsis sp. SID8362 | reverse complement strand
GCCGAGCTGGGCGCCGCGGCCGGTGCCGACGAGCAGCGCCGTCGGCGTCGCCAGGCCGAGCGCGCACGGGCAGGCGATGATCAGCACGGCGACGGCCGCGGTGAACGCCGCTTCCGTCGCGCCGCCGGTGGCCAGCCAGACGACCAGCGTCGCCAGCGCGAGGAAGACGACCGCCGGCACGAACACCGCCGAGACGCGGTCGGCGAGGCGCTGGACCTCGGCCTTGCCGTTCTGCGCGGCCTCGACGAGCCGCGCCATCTGCGCCAGCCGCGTGTCGGCGCCGACGCGCGTGGCCCGCACGAGCAGCCGGCCGCCGACGTTCACGGTGGCGCCGGTGACCGCGTCGCCCGGCCCGACCTCGACCGGCACGGACTCGCCGGTCAGCATGCTGGTGTCGACCGCGGAGCCGCCGTCGGTGACGACGCCGTCGGTGGCGATCTTCTCGCCGGGCCGTGCCACGAAGACGTCGCCGGGGTGCAGGTCGCTCACCGGGACCAGCCGCTCCTCACCGTCACGCAGGACCGTGACGTCCTTCGCGCCGAGGTCCATCAGCGCGCGCAGGGCGGCGCCGGCGCGGCGCTTGGAGCGGGTCTCGAAGTAGCGGCCGGCCAGGATGAACGTCGTGACGGCGGCGGCCACCTCGAAGTACAGGCTGTCGCCTGCCATCCCGGAGCTGATCAGCTCGAAGCCGTGGCGCATGCCGATCTCGCCCGCCATGCCGAACAGCAGCGCGTACAGCGACCAGGCCGTCGCGGCGACGACGCCGAGCGAGATGAGCGTGTCCATCGTGGCGGTCGCGTGCCGGAGGTTCACCGCGGCGGCGCGGTGGAACGGCCACGCGCCCCACGTCACGACCGGGGCGGCGAGCACGAGCGAGACCCACTGCCAGTAGTCGAACTGCCAGGCCGGGACCATCGCCAGTGCGACGAGCGGAACGGTGAGCGCCGCCGAAAGGAGCAAACGCTTGCGGAGCGTGGGCGTCTCGTCCGGCGCTTCGGGCTCGGGGAGCCGCGCGGAGTACCCGGCGGCTTCGACCACGGCCGTGAGATCGGCGACGGACAGCTCACTCGGGTAGCTCACCTGGGCTTTCTCGGTGGCGTAGTTGACCGTCGCGGTGACGCCGCCGACCTTGTTGAGCTTGCGTTCGACGCGGGCCGCGCAGGACGCGCACGTCATCCCGCCGATGGCGAGTTCGACGCGTTCCGCGGTGGTCCCGTCGGCCGTCATCACGCGACCAGGCGGTAACCGGCCTCGGTCACGGCGGCGGAAACGGCTTCGGCGGTGAGCGGGGTGTCGCTGGTCACGATCACGCGCCCGCTCTCGACGTCGACGTCGACCTGCCGGACCCCGGCGAGCTCGGAGACCTCCTCGCGCACCGACGTGGCGCAGTGTCCGCAGGTCATGCCCTCGACGGTGTAGGTCGCTTCGGTCATCTGACGGTCCTTTCGCTCTCCTTCCTTTATACCCATCGGGGGTAGGGGTTCACCATCGGGCCCCGACAGACTCGACGCATGCGCAAGCTCTACGCCATCGGGATCGGGGCCGGCGACCCGGAGCACCTCACGGTGCAGGCGATCGACCGCCTCAACCGCGTCGACGTCTTCTTCGTGCTCGACAAGGGCTCGGAGAAGGCGGACCTGGTCCGGCTGCGGCAGGAGATCCTCGACCGGTTCGTCACGCGACCGGGCTACCGCGTGGTGCTGGCGGAGGACCCGCCCCGCGACCGCACGCCGGCGGACTACCGGGCCGCGGTCGCCGACTGGCACGCGGCGCGCGCGGAGGTCTACGAGCAGCTGATCCTCTCGGAGCTGGGGCCGACAGGCACGGGGGCGTTCCTGGTGTGGGGCGACCCGTCGCTGTACGACAGCACGATCGCGTTGATCGAGGCGGTGCTCGCTCGGGGGAACGTCGAGTTCGAGTACGAGGTCGTGCCGGGGGTCAGCAGCATCTCGGCGCTGGTCGCCCGGCACCGGACGACGATGAACCAGATCGGCCGCGCGGTCCAGCTCACGACCGGCCGCCGGCTCGCCGAGGGCTGGCCGGACGGGGTCGACGACGTCTTCGTGCTCCTGGACGCCCATACGACGTTCGACCGCTTCACCGACGAAGGCCTGCAGATCTTCTGGGGTGCCTACGTGGGGACGCCGGACGAAATCCTGCTTTCGGGCCCGTTGACGGCCGCGTTGTCGGACGAAATCCGCCGAGTCCGCGCGGAGGCCCGGGAGCGGCACGGCTGGATCATGGACACGTACCTGCTGCGCCGGCCGGCCCGGAAATAGCGAAAGGCCCCGGGAGAACCGAGAGGTTCTCAACCGGGGCCTTTCATCTGGTTAAGTTCGGCGGTGTCCTACTCTCCCACAACCCTTCGGTTGCAGTACCATCGGCGCTGTCAGGCTTAGCTTCCGGGTTCGGAATGGGACCGGGCGTTTCCCTGACGCTATAACCACCGAAACACTCCGAAACAACACACGCACCTGGCGTGGTGTTTCAGAACCGTAGAGTGGATGCGCAACATCTTCGTAGACAAGTCCTCGGCCTATTAGTACCAGTCAACTCAACAACACATTACTGTGCTTCCATATCTGGCCTATCAACCCAATGGTCTATTGGGAGCCTTAACCCACAAAGGGGTGGGATACCTCATCTTGGAACAGGCTTCCCGCTTAGATGCCTTCAGCGGTTATCCCTTCCGAACGTGGCCAACCAGCCATGCCCTTGGCAGAACAACTGGCACACCAGAGGTTCGTCCGTCCCGGTCCTCTCGTACTAGGGACAGCCTTCCTCAAGTATCCTACGCGCGCGGCGGATAGGGACCGAACTGTCTCACGACGTTCTAAACCCAGCTCGCGTGCCGCTTTAATGGGCGAACAGCCCAACCCTTGGGACCTACTCCGGCCCCAGGATGCGACGAGCCGACATCGAGGTGCCAAACCATGCCGTCGATATGGACTCTTGGGCAAGATCAGCCTGTTATCCCCGGGGTACCTTTTATCCGTTGAGCGACACCCCTTCCACCAGGAGGTGCCGGATCACTAGTCCCGACTTTCGTCCCTGCTCGACATGTCTGTCTCACAGTCAAGCTCCCTTGTGCACTTGCACTCAACACCTGATTGCCAACCAGGCTGAGGGAACCTTTGGGCGCCTCCGTTACTCTTTAGGAGGCAACCGCCCCAGTTA
>NZ_JAAGNB010001006.1:0-40884 GCF_010550475.1 Amycolatopsis sp. SID8362 | reverse complement strand
AGCCGGAGCAGCTCGTCCTTGTCCGGCACGTGCCGGTAGAGCGCCATCGGCCCGACGCCCAGCTCGGCGGCGAGCCGCCGCATGGACAGCGCGGAGAGGCCCTCGGCGTCGGCGAGCGCGATGGCCGCGCGCACCAGGACTTCCCGGCCCAGCGGCGGCTTGACCGGCGTCCGCTCGGCGACGACGGTGCCGCTGCCCGGAACCGCGCGCACCCATCCCTGCTCCCCCAGCGCGGACAGCGCTTTCGCGGCGGTCGCCATCGCGACACCCCATTCACGGACCAGCGCGCGCGTCGACGGGACGCGGTCGCCGGGCCGCAGTTCGCCGGCGGAGATCCGGCGGCGCAGGTCCGCCGCGATCCGCAGGTACGGCGCTTCGGCCACGAACCCCCCTCGATCCGTACTAGAACACTTGACCCCTCGACCTAGAACGGTTTCAGGGTACTCCCCCAATGTCCGCACGAAGGATTGCCGCGGTCACCGGCCGCTTCATACGGTGCGGATACAGCGTAAGAGAACTGGGGGATCCCATGACAACGACCGAAACCGCGGCGAGCATCGGCGAAGTCCGGCGGGCGACGCCGTGGTGGCGCCGCCCCTGGGTTTTCCCGCTGGGGCTGCTCGTCACGGTGTTCCTGGTGTACTCGCTGCCGCCGTACCTCGGGCTGAACCCCGCGGAGTCCCGGATCCCGGCCCCCACCGCGTGGTACTACCCGGTGCTGGTGACGCACATCGGGTTCGCGACGATCGCGATGGTGACGTGCGCGCTGCAGATCTGGCCGTGGCTGCGGCAGAAGCACCCGGTGGTGCACCGCCGCACCGGCCGCGTGTACGTCTTCGCCGGCGCGATCCCGGCGTCGGTCGCGGGGTTCGCGATCGCGCTCGCCGCGCCGTTCGGCCCGGTCGGCGCCGTCTCGAACGTCCTGCTGGCGACGCTCTGGTTCACCTGCACCGTGCAGGGTTACCGGACGGCGCGGGCGCGCCGGTTCGGCGAGCACCGCCGCTGGATGGTCCGCAGCTTCGCGCTGTGCATGTCGATCATCAGCAACCGCGTGTGGGCGATCGTCTGGGCCACCGTGCTGCCCGGGCAGCTGGACACGACGTTCGGCGGCAGCGAACTCGCGATGGGGCAGGCGATCGCCGGCCTGACGACGTGGACCGGCTGGGTGCTCCCGCTGCTGGCCGCCGAGTGGTGGCTGACCCGGAGCCGGGGACGCCGCCGCGCGCCGTCCCCGGCCTGAGCCCTACAGCCCGGAAACCTTGCCCTTGTGGAGGTTCCGGATGATGTTGCGCGGGTTCTTCGCGACGTACTGCGCGGCACCCGATTCGAAGACGAGGTAGGCGTACCCGCCCGACTCGGTGATGCCCTCGTTCATGCTGGGCGAGCGGAAGCACCGGGTCGAGGCCTTGTCGATGTCCCGCGAGCCCGCGTCGACGACGTAGAGGTTGCCGCGGTTGTCGTTGCCGTACGAGGTGCTGAACACGAAGCGGGACTTGGTGACCATCAGGCCCTGCGTCTTCGTCGGCACCTCGTACGCGCCGGACTGCGTGGTCAGCGAGCCGTCGGTGCCCACCTTGTACCGGTACATCTTGTCGCGGCCGGTCTCGTTGAACTTGCCCGAGTACAGGTTGTCGCCGTAGCTGGTCAGGAACGACGCGGCGTAGACCTTGCGTGCCTCGCCGACCTGCTTGAGGTACGGCGTGCCGGACTTCTTCATCGCGGCCTTGAGCTCGGACAGCTTGTACTTGCGGATCGTGTTGCCCTCGCCCGCCACGAACGCCCAACCCTGGGTGATCGCGACGCCGCCGGCGTGCGTGGCGGCGATCGCGACCGTGCCGACGTGCTTGCCGGTCTTCGCGTCGATGCCGATCAGGTGCGCGTCGTGGCCGGCGCGGTAGGCGCCGACGACGAGCAGGTCGTTGCCGCCGTCCCAGCTGTACCAGGTCGCGATGCCCTGCGGCGTGTACGTGTCCAGCTCTGGGACCGCGGGCCCCTTGGCGAAGCGGCTGTCGTAGGCGTAGGACGCCGAAAGGCCGGAATAGAACGAAGCGAGCTTCCCGCTCGACGTCTCCGAGCAGCTGATCGCGGCGGACGCGGGTCCGGCGGCGACGGCGGTCGTCCCCAGTGCGACCGCGACGCTCGCCGTGAGCGTGGCGGCCTTCCTCTTCCAGGTGTTCATCGAGCTCCCTCAGTCGGCTCTGCCTTGCCGGACTGGGACTCGCGGGAACGATCTCCGGTTCCGTCCGTCACCCCGGGTGATCGGGGTACCCCGTTCGGTCTATGGTCTACACCAAGGTCACTGGTCTATACCAATGGGGACAGATTCCCGCCGCCGCGCTCGTCGTCGTGGAGGTCCACCGTGCGTCTCCGTTCCCTGCTGGCCGCCGTGGGCGGTCTGGCCCTGCTCGCCACCGGCTTTTCCGCACCCGCGAACGCCGCGGCCGGCTCCCCGATCCCGGTCGGGCCCTACGTCGACATGGGCGCGTGGCCGACGCCCAGCCTGTCGGCGATGTCGGCCGCCAGCGGCGTCAAGGGTTTCACGCTCGCGTTCGTCAACTCCTACGGCTGCAAGGCCAGCTGGTTCGGCGCCTACGACCCGCGCACGGCCTGGCAGCAGGAGGAGATCGCCAAGATCCGCGGCGCCGGCGGCGACGTCAAGATCTCCTTCGGCGGCGCGTCCGGCATCGAACTGGCGCAGGCGTGCAGCACGTCCGCCCAGGTCGCGGCCGAGTACGACGCCGTCGTCAAGGCGTACGGCCTGAAGTACGCCGACTTCGACATCGAAGGCGCGGCGATCGCGGACCCGACGACGATCGCCCGGCGGTCCCAGGCGTTGAAGACGCTGCAGAACAACAACCCGGGCTTGAAGATTTCCCTTACGCTGCCGGTGCTCCCGAGCGGCCTCACCGCCGACGGGCTCAACGTCGTCAAGTCCGCCAAGGACGCCGGGGTGAACCTCGACCTGGTGAACATCATGGCGATGGACTACTACCAGGGCGCGGGCGACCAGGGCGCGAAAGCGATTTCCGCGGCCAAGGCGACGCAGGCGCAGCTCAAGTCGCTGTACGGCCTGAGCGACGCGGCGGCGTGGAAGAAGGTCGGCGTGACCCCGATGATCGGCGTCAACGACTCGCAAAATGAGATCTTCTACCAGAAGGACGCGAAGGCGCTGGTGGCGTTCGCGAAGACCGTCCACTTGGGCATGCTGTCGTTCTGGGAAGCCGGTCGTGATGCGAACGCGTGCACGGGGGCGCTGTACAGGTGCACGAACGTGCCGCAGTCGAAGTACGAGTTCGGCAAGATCTTCGCGGGCTACACGGGCTGAGTCACCAGCGGGCGGCGTCCGCGAGCAGTGCGTCGCGCACCGCCGCGGGCCCCGCCCGGCAGGGCTCCGCGCGAGTGACCGCGAAGAGCGTGTTGATCGGTGGTTCCTGCGGTTCCAGCAACGCGATCAGCGCGCCCGAGGCCAGCTCCGCCGCGCACAGGTACCGCGGCAGCACGCTCACGCCGAACCCGGCGAGCACGCACGTCAACACACCCCGCAGGTCCGGGACGACCACCGCGGGACCGGCCGGCGGGCGGACGCCGAGCACTGAACGCCAGTACCGCCGGATGATCGGCAGGTCCTCGGCGTAGGCCACCAGCGGCGCGGTGCGCGGATCGCCGTCGAAGCCTCGGGGGCCGACCAGGACGAACTCCTCGTCGGTCAACGGCGTCGCCGCCAGGCCGCGGCGGCGGGGGCGGATCGTCGAGACGACCAGGTCGTAGCGGCGCTCGGCGAGGCCGGCCAGGAGGTCGTCGGCCAGGCCGAACGTCACGCGCAGGCGAAGGCCGGACGCGACCAGGCCGGCCAGCGCGGGGAGGACCCGGATCGTGGTCAGCTCGGCGGGACCGGCCAGGTGCACCGGCGCCGCGAACGGGTCGTCGCCGACGGTCACCGCGGCCAGCGCGTCCACGTGCGGGGCGATCCGGGCCGCCAGTTCGTCGGCCGCCGACGTCGGGGTCACGCCCCGGGCGCGGCGGACGAACAGCTGCTGCCCCAGCTCCTCCTCCAGGGCTCTGACCTGCGCGGTCACCGTCGGCTGGGACAGGCCCAGCGACGGTGCCGCGCCGGTCAGCGAACCCGCCCGGTGGACGGCCAGGAACGTCCGCAGCAGGTCGAGGTCCAGCTCAGTCCTCGACCAGCTCGATGGAGTCCACGACGTTCGGGTAGAACGCGACGTGGTCCTTGATCGGCGCGACCGGCTCGTACGGCTTCTCGTACGTCCAGACCGCGTTCTCGCCCTTCACTTCGCCCGCGTTGAGCGAGTAGTAGCTCGCCTCGCCCTTGTACGGGCAATACGTCTCGTGGTCGGTCCGCTCCAGCACGCTCGCGTCGACGTCCGCCAGCGGGATGTACTGGACCGCCGGGTACGTGGACTCCTGCAGGGTGTACGCGTTGCGGCTGTCCGCGATGACGCGCCCGCCCGCCTTGACCACCACGCGGGCCTTGGTCGGCTCGACGGTGATCGGGTGGTCCGGGCCCGGGACCAGCACCTTCTTCTCCGGCATGTCAGCTCCTCGAGAATCGTGTACCAGGAGCAGCACCCCGGGCCCGGCCGTTATTCCGGCTCAGGGCAGGTAGTACATCGGGTTCGGCAGCTTGATCGGGCGCAGCGCGTAACCGCCCTCGAGATCGCTGAACTGGTCGCCGACGTTCAGCACGATCTTCGCGCCAGTCGCCTCGATGTGCGCGCGCGTGCCCGACTTGTACTGGACGGTGTTGCAGGTCAGGCCGCACGGCAGGTAGTCCGGCGCGGTCGTCTTCGGCTTGAAGAACGCGCCCGCGGGCGCCGGGTAGCCCTCGTTGGCCAGGTTCTTCAGCGACTGCGGCCCCTGGAACTCGTTGCGGCCGGTCAGGAAGTACACCTTGACGCCGTGCTGCGCGGCCCAGTTGGCCAGCTCCAGCACCGGCTTGTTGGCGACGAACGTGCCGTTGTCGATCGCCTGCTGCTGCTTGACCGGGTCGAAGCCGAAGTCGTTGTCGGCCTCCCAGCCGAAGGTGATCTCGGAGGTGTCGTCGACGTCGAGCACGATCGCGGGGTCCTTGACCTTGCCGAGCTGCTGCTGCAGGTAGCGCTTCGCGTCGGAGACGACGCGGTTGCTGTCCTTCGCGAACTGGCTGGTCTCGGAGTAGTGGTGCTTGCCCGCGGCGTCGAGGTAGTCGCCGTAGTAGGCCTTGACGTCGTTCTTGACCTGGCCGATGTTGGCCGGCTCCTTGGCGCGGGCGGCGGTCGCGTCGTCCGATCCGGCGAGCGCGGTGGCGCCCGAGGCGACGGTGGCGCCGATGGCCGCGGCGGCGGCGAGCTTGACGAGACTTGACCATTTTCCGGACACGGCGAACCCTCCAGCAGAACTTGACGACCCGGGGAACTTACGTCACGTTCACCCGGAGTTCCACCCCTCGAAAGTTTCCGTTCACCGCTCGGCGCGGCAGAGGAACGCCACCGGCGACCGGCCGATCCGGGTCAGCACCACGGAAGCTTCCCCGCCACCACGGGGTTTCAGCCGCCGGCGCAGGGCGTCCGGGTCGACGTCCAGGCCGCGCACCAGGATTTCCAGCCGCCCGACGTCGTGTCGCTTGAGGACGGATTTCAGCGCCTTCTCGCTGTAGGGCCCCTGCTCCAGCACCCGGAACGCCCGCACGCCCGGTGGCGGGGTGTCGCCGGTCAGGTACGCGATGCGTTCGTCCAGCTGCCACAACCCGTGCCGCGCCGCGTAGTGGCGGACCAGCCCGGCCCGGACGACGGCGCCGTCGGGGTCGACGATCCACTCCCCCGGCGCCCGCGTCGGCAGTTCGTCCGGCTCGGAGTCGGTGACCGTCCACTGTGTCCCGTCCGAGCGCAGCACGGTCGCCCGGCGGGTGACGCCTTCACCGAAGCCGCGCCAGAGGCAGGATTCGCGCACCTGGCCGTCCAGGGACACCAGTTCGACCTCGTCCGCCCACGGCGTCAGCGCGAAGTCCAGTCCCGGCGCGCATTTCACCGACAGCGCCCGGCCCGGGTAGGCGTCGATCAGCTCGTCCAGCGGCGGGGCGAAGTCGGCGGGCTTCCACGCCCGACGGCCCGCGGAGTCGCGCCGGGCCGGGTCCGCGACGACGACGCCCGAACGGCTCACCGGGCGCAGCGCGTCGGCGCGGGCGAGTCCGAACGCGACACCCGCGGTGGTTCCGTTGTGCCGCGCCATTTCGAGGCGCACCGGGTCCAGATCGGACCCGAGCGCGCGCCGCGCCACCCGGGCGATTTCGACGAGGTCGGCGCCGACCGAGCACGTGACGTCGTGGACGTCGAGCCCCGCCAACCGCCCAGCCCGGTGCCGCGCCACGATCGACGCGCTAGCCTGCTGGAGCGCGTCGGAGGTGAACAGCCAGTCCACACCGGACAGTTTGCCGACGGCTTTCCGGCGCAGCAGCACGGTTTCCAGGACGGCGGCCGCGTGCTCCTCGCCGACGAGACGGCGGACGGCCGCGACGGAGGCGATCCGGTCGCTCAGCGGCAACGACGAAACCTCGGCGAGCGCCGCCACACCCGCGCCGGAACGCAGGTAGGCGACGTCGCCGAGGCTGAACGAATAACCCAACTCAGGACGGCCGCTTGGTCCCGGTGATCATCACGTTGTAGAACAGCTCGCGCGGCAGGATCTTCGACAGCACCTTCTTGTCCACGGCGGACAGCCGCAGCCACAGGTGGTAGGCGAACAGGCGCCAGCGCACGGTGAGCTTCTCCTGCGGCACGGCGGCCTCGAACGTCCGGATCGGCCAGCCGGCCAGCGCCGCGGCGAACTCCTCGGTGACCGCGTGGACGTCCTGGGCGCCCGCGCCGCGGGCCCACGACTCCAGCTCCGACGGGTCGAACGTGTGGATGTCGACCACGGCTTCCAGCGCGGCCGCGCGGGAGGACTCGTCCAGTTCGGACTGCGGACGGCGCCAGCCGCTCAGCACGGGCAGCTTCGTCACGCGGGTCGTCAGGAACCAGGTGAACTGGCCGAGCTTGCGGGCGTAGAAGTCGCCCACCTTGGTCGGCTCGCCCGCGAAGACGAACCGGCCGCCCGGCTTGAGCACGCGCAGCACCTCGCGGAACGCCGCCTGGACGTCCGGGATGTGGTGCAGCACCGCGTGCCCGACGACGAGGTCGAACGTGTTGTCGTCGTACGGGATGCGCTCGGCGTCGGCGACCCGGCCGTCGACGTCGAGGCCGAGCTTCTCGGCGTTGCGCAGCGCGACCTGGACCATGCCGGGCGAGAGGTCGGTGACCGACCCCTTCTTGGCGACGCCGCCCTGCATCAGGTTCAGCAGGAAGAAGCCGGTGCCGCTGCCCAGTTCCATCGCGTGCTGGTAGGGCTGGCCGTCCTCGCCCGCGACGGCGTTGAACACGTCGGTGGCGTAGGAGATGCAGCGCTCGTCGTACGAGATCGACCACTTCTCGTCGTAGGTGCCGGCTTCCCAGTCGTGGTAGAGCACGTTCGCCAGCTTGGGGTCGGCGTAGGCCGCCTGGACCTCTTCGGCGGTGGCGTGCGGGTTCGGGGCCGGGTCGTTCACGTCGGTCAAGGCGTCATTTCCCTTCGAAAGTGGCCTTGCCGGGCCCGTTTTCGATGAACGACTTCATGCCGTTCTTCTGGTCTTCGGTCGCCCACAGCGCGGCGAACAGGTGCGACTCGAGCCGGAGCGCGTTCGGGAGGTCCACGTCGAGGCCGCCGTCGATGGCCGCCTTCGCCGCGCGCAGCGCCACGGCCGGGCCGTTCGCGAACTGCGCCGCCCACTTGTGGGACGCCGCGTAGACGTCGTCCGGCGCGACGACCTGGTCCACGATCCCCAGCTGCAGCGCCTCTTCGGCCTTGACGAACCGTCCGGTGTAGACGATGTCCTTGGTCTTGCTCGGGCCGATCAGGCGGGCCAGGCGCTGGGTGCCGCCGGCGCCGGGGATGACGCCGAGCTGGATCTCGGGCTGGCCGACCTTGACGTTGTCGCCGGCGACGCGCCAGTCCGCGGTCAGCGCCAGCTCGAGGCCGCCGCCGAGGGCGTACCCGGTGATGGCCGCGACGACCGGCTTCGGGATGTTCGCGATGGCGGCCAGCGTGCCGGTGAGGTTCGCGCCGAACTTGGCGATCTCCGGGTAGCTGCGGGTGGCCATCTCCTTGATGTCCGCGCCGCCCGCGAAGGTCTTCTCGCCGCCGTAGAGGATCACGGCGCGGACGTCGTCGCGCTCGGTGGCCTCCTTGGCCAGCTCGGCCAGTTCGGCGGTGACCTGGGCGTTCAGGGCGTTGACCGGCGGCCGGTCGAGCCGGATCGTGCCGACGCCGTCCTTGACCTCGAGGGCTACGAACTCTCCCACGTCACTCCTCCTCGTTGACGGATTGCCAGCAGGCTACCGGCCGGTAAGCGACAGCTTAGCGACGGCGAGCGAAGAAGCGATCGCCGGAGCGCTCCAGCACGAGGTCCTGGTCGAACGTCTTCGACAGGTTTTCGCTGGTGATGACGTCGTCGACCAGCCCGGAGACGACCGCGCCGCCGTCGCGGAGAAGAAGCGCGTGGGTGAACCCCGGCGGGATCTCCTCGACGTGGTGGGTGACCAGCACGAGCGCCGGCGCGTCCGGGTCGAGGGCCAGCGCCGACAGCCGCGCGACCAGGTCTTCCCGGCCGCCCAGGTCCAGGCCCGCGGCCGGCTCGTCGAGCAGCAGCATCTCCGGGTCCGTCATCAACGAGCGCGCGATCAGGGCCCGCTTGCGCTCGCCCTCGGACAGCGTCCCGAAGGTGCGCTCGGCCAGGTTGCCGATGCCCATCGCGTCGAGCAGCTCGGTCGCGCGCGCGGTGTCGAGGGTGTCGTATTCCTCACGCCAGCGGCCGAGCACCGCGTACCCGGCGCTGACCACGACGTCCTTGACCAGCTCGTCGCCCGGCACGCGCTGGGCGATGGCCGCCGACGTGAAGCCGATGCGCGGGCGCAGGTCGAAGATGTTGACCCGGCCGATCCGCTCGCCGAGCAGGTCGATCTCGCCGGTCGTCGGGTGCAGCTCGGCCGCGGCGAGGCGCAGCAGGGTGGTCTTGCCCGCGCCGTTGGGCCCGAGCACCACCCAGCGCTCGTCGAGTTCCACGGACCAGTCGAGGCCCTTGAGGAGGTCGTTGGTCCCCCGGCGGACGCCGACACCGGCCATCCGGACCACGAGGTCGTCAAGTTCGCTGGGCTGGATCGGCTCGCTCACGAGCCCCATTCTGTCTGCCGTCGCGCGCGCGTGCGCACCCGCCCGGGTGAGTGGGCGATCCGGCAGGTCGGAACGTGCCCACTTCGTGGAACACCGCATCGCGGGAGAGCAGCTCACGCCGGAGTTGTGGCACGATCACTGGCATGTCAGCCGACGCGCCCGCCACCCCGGTGACCCGGGGTTCGTTCTGGCGCCGTCGCACGATCGACCTGCTCCTCGTCGCCTCGGCCGGGTGTACGCGGGCGCGGCTCCGCTGACCCCACGCGTCCTCTCCGCCGCGTGCGCGTGCCGCGCTGCCCCCGTGTCCCGAATCACTTTCGCGTCCGAGGAGCACCCGCGTTGACCACTTCGATCGTCCGCCCGCCCGTCGAGATCCACCCGCAGCTGACCGACCCGCTGCTGCCCGAGCTGCTGCACCCGTCGCGGCTGCTCTGGACCCCGCGTGAGCTGGCCGACCTGACCGCCACCGTCACCACCGAGCTGACCGCGAACCTGCGGGGCATCCTGCGCTTCGACGAAGACCGGCGGTGGTGGGCCCGGCTGGCCCTGACCGACGGCGTCGAGCTGTGGCTGCTGTCGTGGCTGCCCGGCCAGCACACGAAGCCGCACGACCACGGCGGCGCGTCCGGCTCGTTCACCGTGCTGCAGGGCGAGATCGGCGAGGAGTACCGCTATCCCGGCGGGCCGATCCGCCGCCGCACGCACCTCGCCGGCCAGGGCCTCGGCTTCGGCGCCGGCCGCGCCCACCAGGTCACCGGCATCGGCGACCAGCCCGCGGCCAGCGTCCACGCGTACTCGCCGCCCCTGGTGGCGACGCGGGAGTACGCCACGCTCGCCGACGTCCCGGCGGAAATCCCGCCCCTGCCCGCTATCGTCCGGCCATGAGCGCTGTGGATGCTTTCCTGGCCGAGGCCCGGTCCGGACTGGACCGGGTGGCTCCCCCGCGCGCCCGCGAGCTGCAGGAGGCCGGCGCGCTGCTGGTCGACATCCGGCCGTTCGACAACCGGCAGGCCGAGGGCGAGATCCCGGGCGCGGTGATCGTCGAGCGGATCCACCTGGAGTGGCGCCTGGCGCCGGACAGCGAGTGGCGGCTGCCGTCGGTGACGGCGGACTCGACGGTGATCGTGCTGTGCAACGAGGGCTACGCGTCGAGCCTCGCGGCGGCCGACCTGCAACGGCTGGGGCTCGCCAACGCGACGGACCTCGACGGCGGCTTCCGCGCCTGGGCCGCCGCCGGCCTGCCCGTGCAGACCGGCGGCAGCCCCGCGGTTCCTTAGGCGAGCGCGGGCGCGACCTTCTCGGTGAACAGGTCGATGCCGGAGCGGTCGTAGGCGGCTTCGGGGAAGTTGAAGATCGCGTACGACATGCCCAGCTCGCCCATCGCGGCGAGCTTCTCGGTGACCTGCTCGGGCGTGCCGGTCGTCGGGCTTTTCACGAAGTTGCCGTGCCAGCGCTCGGCGGCCTCGGCCGGGGCGTACTTGTCGAGGTGGGACTTCAGCCAGGCCAGCTTGTCCTGGACGTCCTTCTCGGTCTCGCCGAGGACGACGTTGTGGTTGGCCGAGCGCACGATGGCGTCGTAGTCGGTGCCGACGTCCTTGCAGTGCTGCGCGAGGATCTCCGACTTGCGGGTGAAGGTCTCCGGGTCGGCGGCGAAGTTCGTGTACTTCGCGTACTTCGCGGCGATCTTGAGCGTCTTCTTCTCCCCGCCACCGGCGATCCACAGCGGGATCCCGCCCTCCTGCGGCGGCAGCGGGCGCAGGATCGCGCCATCGGTCTGGTAGTGCTTGCCGTCCAGTGTGGACGTTCCGGTGGTCCAGAGGTCGCGCATGATCTGCACACCCTCGTCGAGCTGCCCGAGCCGCTCACCGGCGCCGGGGAAGCCGTAGCCGTAGGCCCGCCACTCGTGCTCGTACCAGCCGGCCCCGATCCCCATCTCGACCCGCCCGCCGGCGATGGTGTCGGCGGTGGCGGCGACCTTCGCCAGGTAGGCGGGGTTGCGGTACCCCATGCAGGTGCACATCTGCCCGAGCCGCACGGTCTCCGTCGCGGCGGCGAAGGCCGAGATCAGCGACCAGGCCTCGTGCGTGGCCTCCTCGGTCGGGACCGGCACGGTGTGGAAGTGGTCGTAGACCCAGATCGATTCGAAGGGCCCGGCCTCCGCGTGCTTCGCGAGGCCGAGCATGGTCTTCCAGTGGTCCGCGGGATCGATGCCGGCGAGGTCGAGCCGCCAGCCCTGCGGGACGAAGATTCCGAAGCGCATGCGTCCAACCTAACGCCGCAGAAGCCCGCCTGCGCAGCGATTTCCGGCTGGAGTTGCTCCAGGTCAGGCCGCCGAAAGGCCACCGTACTGGTGAAGTCAGGCCAGTACGACGCGCGCCAGCTCGGCCGGCGTCGCCAGCAACCCGTGCTTCGGCAGCACCCGCACCGTGTACCCGATCGACCCCGGCCGCGGCAGCTTCAAGCGGGCCGCGAAGGCGCCGATGCCGTCCGCCGTCATGGGGACCGTGACCGCGTCGCGGAGTTCGTCGTCGTCGGCGACCTGGCCGACCACCGCCTGGATGTCCACTTCGGACGGGTCGAGGCCGGCCAGGTCGATGCGGGCGCGGATCGTCACCTCGGTGCCGACCACCAGTGGCTCGGTCTGCTCCACCAGGAGCTCCGAGTCGAAGATGCGCAGCCGGGGCCAGGAGACCTCGAGCTTCGTGCGGTAGTCCGCCAGGGACAGCGCGCCGCGGTAGCCGTCGCCGGTGGCCGCCGCGACCATGCGGGACGCCGGGAGGTAGCCGTTGTCGACGTACTCGCGGACCATGCGGGACGCCTGGACGCGCGGGCCGAGGGTCTCCAGCGTGTGCCAGACCATCGACAGCCAGCCGGTCGGGACGCCGTCGGCGGACCGGTCGTAGAACAGCGGGGCGATCTGCTGGCCGAGCAGCTCGTACAGCGCCGCCGCTTCGAGGTCGTCGCGGCGCAGCGGGTCGGTGACGCCGTCCGCGGTCGGGATCGCCCAGCCGTTGCTGCCGTCGTAGCACTCGTCCCACCAGCCGTCGCGGATGGAGAGGTTCAAGCCGCCGTTGAGCGCCGACTTCATGCCCGACGTCCCGCACGCCTCCAGGGGGCGCACCGGGTTGTTCAGCCAGACGTCGCAGCCGCGGTAGAGGTACCGCGCCATCGACATGTCGTAGTCCGGGAGGAAGACGATCCGGTGCCGCACGTCCGCGCCGTCGACGAAGCGGACGATCTGCTGGATCAGCTGCTTGCCGTTCTCGTCGGCCGGGTGCGACTTGCCCGCCACCACGACCTGCAGCGGGCGGTCCTCGTTGAGCAGCAACGTGCGCAGGCGCTCGGGGTCGCGCAGCATCAGCGTCAGGCGCTTGTACGTCGGGACGCGGCGGGCGAACCCGACCGTGAGCACGTCCGGGTCGAAGACCGAGTCCACCCAGCCCAGCTCCAGCGGGGACGCGCCGCGCTGCAGCCACGCCGCACGCACCCGGCGCCGGACCTCGTGCACCAGCTTCTCGCGCAGCTCACGCCGCAGCCCCCACAGCTGCGCGTCCGAGACGCCGTCGCGCAGCGGGCCCTCGCCGACGTCGAGGCCCCACTCGCGGCCGAGCAGCGTGCTCAGCTCGCGCGCCACCCACGTCGGGCCGTGGACGCCGTTGGTCACCGACGAGATCGGCACCTCGTCGTGGTCGAACCCCGGCCACAGCCGCGAGAACATCCGGCGCGTGACGCGCCCGTGCAGTTGCGAGACGCCGTTCGCGCGCTGCGCCAGCCGCAGGCCCATGTGCGCCATGTTGAACAGGCCGGGGTTGTCCTCGGCGCCGAGCGCGAGCACGCGGCGCGGGTCGATGTCCGGGACCAGCCTGCCGTCGGCGAAGTAGCGCTGGACCAGGTCCACCGGGAACCGGTCGATGCCCGCGCTGACCGGCGTGTGCGTGGTGAACAGCGTCCCGGCGCGGACCGCGGGCATGGCCTCGTCGAACGCGAGCCCGTCGGCCTGGACGATCTCGCGGGCCCGCTCCAGCCCCAGGAAGCCCGCGTGCCCTTCGTTCGTGTGGAACACCATCGGCTGCGGGTGGCCGGTCAGCTCGCAGTACTTCCGCACCGCGCGGAACCCGCCGATGCCGGCCAGGATCTCCTGCCGCAGCCGGTGGTCGGCGTCGCCGCCGTAGAGCCGGTCCGTGACGCCGCGCAGGTCCTCGTCGTTGGCCTCGGTGTCGGTGTCGAGCAGCAGCAGCGGCACCCGCCCGACACGGGCCTGCCAGATCTGCGCGCACAGCTCGCGCCCGCCCGGCATCGCGACGCCGATCAGCACCGGCCGCCCGCCCGCGGTCAGCAGCTCCAGGGGGAACGCGTTCGGGTCGATCACCGGGTAGTGCTCGACCTGCCAGCCGTCCAGCGACAGCGACTGCCGGAAGTAGCCGTTGCGGTAGAGCAGCCCGACGCCGACCATCGGCACGCCCAGGTCGGACGCGGCCTTGAGGTGGTCGCCGGCCAGCACGCCGAGGCCGCCGGAGTAGTTCGGGAGGGCCTCGGTGACGCCGAACTCCATGGAGAAGTAGGCGACCGCCGGCGGCAGGTCCGCGTCGTCGCGCTGCTGGTACCAGCGCGGCTCGGACAGGTAGTTCTCCAGGTCTTCGGCCGCTTCCCGGGCCCGCGCGAGGAAGTCGTCGTCGACGGCGAGCTCGTCGAGCCGGGCCGGCGGCAGCGCGGTGAGCATCCGCAGCGGGTCGCGCACGGCGTTGAACAGCTCGGCGTCCATCGACGCGAACAGGTCGCGCGTCGGCGGGTGCCAGGTCCAGCGCAGGTTGGTGGCCAGCGCGCCGAGCCCGGCCAGGGACTCCGGGAGGCTGGCGCGGACGGTGAACCGGCGGACTGCACGCATGGAAAGCGACGATATCGGGCCGGGGGCGGCCGTGCGCGGGCAGTGAGGCTTGTTCTGGTCAGGCCGCCGCGCCCCGCCCGCACACCGGCGGCCGGCGCGAGAGTCCTGCGGCGGCCGACGGCTGAACAAGTCTCATTAGTTCGGGGATAACGTGCACGCTCCGCGTAAGCCCTGGGTATGGTCCTGCCCGTCGGGTACGGGTGGGTACGAGAGCGAGTGAAGAAGATGATCCCAGGGGGAGGACGGCGCGCGCTGGTCGCGTTGCTCGCCGTCGCGGCCGTGGCCGTGACCGGGTGCAACGACAAGGGCGGCTCGGCGAGCGGCGACCCCGGCAAGGACACCGGCGCCGGTTCGGTGTCCGGGCTGCCGGTGACGCACTTCGAGAGCGGCCTCAAGCCGGACGCGCCGTCGCCGGACCTGAACGTCCGCAACGCCGACGGCGGCGAGGACGACAAGCTCGCCACCGCCGCCATCGCCGACGTCCAGACGTACTGGGCCGAGCACCTGCAGGCCGACTTCGGGCAGCAGTTCGAGCCGGTGAAGTCGCTGCTGTCCTACGACGCGCAGTCCGACACCGAAGAGACCGGCTGCGGCAGCGTCAAGAAGCTCGTGAACGCGTTCTACTGCCCGGTCGACGACTCGGTGGCGTGGGACCGCGGCGTGCTGCTGCCGATGCTGCGCCAGCGGTTCGGGCCGATGTCGGTGGTCGTCGTGCTCGCGCACGAGTTCGGCCACGCCGTCCAGTACCGGCTCGGCGACAAGGCGGGGATCACCAAGAGCACCCCGACCGTGGTCAAGGAGCAGCAGGCCGACTGCTTCGCCGGCGGCTACTTCCGCTGGGTCGCCGAGGACAAGAGCAAGTTCTACCGGGTGTCGACGTCCGAGGGCCTGAACCAGGTGATGGCGTCGATGTTCCTGATCCGCGACCAGGCGGGCACCAGCGCCGCCGACCGCGGCGCCCACGGCACGGCGTTCGACCGCACGTACGCGTTCCAGGCCGGGTTCGAGAAGGGCCCGAAGGAGTGCGCGGCGATGAACAACGAGAACGTCAAGGCCCGGCTGACCGAGCGCCCGTTCGACAAGGGCGACAAGGGCAAGGGCGACGCGAAGTTCAACGAACAGGCCGTCGAGCTGCTGAAGAAGAGCCTCGACGAGGCCTTCAAGGGCGCCGGCGTCGCCGCACCGGAGATCACCGACGGCGGCAGCTGCCAGACCACACCGCCGGCGTCGTACTGCCCCGGCGACAACACGGTGAGCATCGACCTGGCGAAGCTGTCGCAGCTGGCCCAGCCGATCGACCGCGAGGCCGAGATGAAGGGCGAGGACCCGGGCGGCATGGGCGACTTCGCGGCGTTCTCGGAGGTCGCTTCGCGGTACGCGCTCGGCATCCAGAAGGGCGTCGGCGCGTCGATCGACAACGCGAACGCGGGCCTGCGCACGGCGTGCCTGGTGGGCGCGTGGGCGGCGTTCACGAACCGCCCGGGCGACCTGCGGCTGTCCGCGGGCGACCTCGACGAGGCCATCGCGGACCTGCTGCAGCCGGAGAGCCTGGTGTCGGCGGACGTCAACGGGAAGCGCCCGGACAGCGGTTTCGACCGGGTCGAGTCGCTGCGGAAGGGCTACCTCGAGGGCTCGTCGGTCTGCTCGAAGCAGTACGCCTGACCAATGCCGTGAAGGCCTCCTTACCGGTCATAAGTGCCGGTAAGGAGGCCTTCACGGCATTCGGCTCAGAAGAGGGCGGAAGCCAGGTCTCGGCGGGCCTTCATCACCCGGTCGTCGGCCGGGTCGAAGAGGTCGAACAGCGCGACCAGGTGCTCGCGGACCTTGTTGCGGTCCTCCCCCGCCGTGCGGCGGACCGCGTCGATCAGGCGCTTGAAGCCCGCCTCGACGTCGTTCGCCGCGATCTCCAGGTCGGCCGCGTCGAGCTGGGCCGCGAGGTCCGACGGGTCCGCGTCCGCCCGCTCGCGCGCCGACGGGTCCGCGTTCTCCGCGCGGGCGGTGAACTTGACCTGGGCCAGCGCGTTCTTCGCCAGCTCGTTGGCCGGTTCGACGTCGAGGATGCGCTCGTAGGCCGCCTGGGCCGCGGCGAAGTCGCCGCGCTCGAAGGCCTCTTCCGCCTCGGTGAAGCGGGGGTCTTCGGGCTCCTCGGCCGGGCCGCCGCCGTTGGCCTCCGCCTCGGCGATCGACGGCAGCTTGTCGCGCAGGGCGTCCAGGAGCGCGTTGATCCACTTGCGGATCTCCGGCTCGGGCAGCGCGCCGGAGAACGCGTCGACCGGCTGGCCGCCGGCGATGGCGACGATGGTCGGGATGGACTGCGCGCCGAACAGCTGCGCGATCCTCGGGTTGGCGTCGACGTCGACCTTCGCCACGACCCACGCGCCGCCGGACTCGGCGGCCAGCCGCTCCAGCACCGGGGACAGCTGCTTGCACGGGCCGCACCACTCGGCCCACAGGTCGACGACCACCAGCTGGCGCAGCGACCGTTCGACGACGTCGGTCTGGAAGGTGGCCTCGGTGACATCGATCACGGCGTCGGTCGAGACGGGCGGGGGCGGCCCGTCGCCGCCGGACGGGCCGGCCTGCGGGGCCGGCTGCCGCTGCGCCGCATCGGCGCGCGCCTTGAGCGCGGACAGGTCGACCGCGCCGGACAGGGCGGCGGACAAGGCCGCTGACTTCGCTGCAGATCCGCGTGGCTGTGTCACGCCCTCCATCCTGGCACGCGCGCCGGCGGAGTTTCACCGGGTGCCCCGGCCGGTCCGCTTGGCAGGACGGCGCCGCTGGGGCAGGCTCGGCCGCGTGCACATCCGGCGTGACGTGAAGGTGGGGCTGTCCATCGCCGCCGCCGCCACGTGGATCGGCGCGGTGACGCTGCTCATCGTGCACGAGCCGGACCCGGGCGCGGCGTCGCCCGCCGAGCTGGGCGATCGCCTGGCCACCGCGCTTTCCGGGCACGACGCCGACGCCTTCGCCGGCCTCCTCGACTACCCCGGCTCCGGCGGCGCCGACTTCGCGAAGGACTACGTCGCGGTGCTGACCGACCACGGCGTCCACGACGTCCGGGTGGCGCTCGGGCCGGACGCCGCCGCGCCCTCGCGCGCCACGGTGACGGGCACGCTCGGAGACGGGCAGCCGTTCAGCTACCCGCTGACGGTGACGAGCGAAGACGGCCGCTGGACGGTCGCCTTCACCCCGCCGCTGCCGTAGCCGGTCGTGAGTGTTTGGTCGGGTTCTAACCCGACTGAACACTCACGAGTCGCGCAGGCGGGCTTCCACGCGTTCCACCTTGGCCTCCAGCTGGCCCTCGAAGCCCGGCCGGATGTCGGCCTTCAGGACGAGGCCGACGCGGGCCGAGCCCTCGCCCGCGGCCTCGACCGCGCGCTTCACGACGGCCATCACCTCGTCCCACTCGCCCTCGATGTTCGTGAACATCGCGTTGGTCGAGTTGGGCAGCCCGGAGTCGCGGACCACCTTGACGGCGCGGGCCACGGCTTCGCTGACTCCGCCGTCGGGCTCCCCGCCGGACGGGCTCACGCTGAACGCGACGATCATGGTCGGAAGTCCCTTCTTCGGTGCTCTTTCCGCCGGTCGCAGGACACGCGCCGGTACCCGCTGGTAACTTCGCGTGTCATGAACCGTCCGCTGCCGTTCGACCCGATCGCCCGCGCGGCCGCGCTCTGGGAGGACCGGATCGGGCCCTCCGGAACCATGGCCGCGGTGACCGGGGTGATGCGGGTCCAGCAGATCATCCAGTCCGCGGTGGACGGCGCGCTCAAGCCGCACGGCCTGACCTTCGCCCGGTACGAAGCACTGGTGCTGCTCACCTTCGCCCGCAGCGCCAGCCTGCCGATGCGGGTGATGGGCGAGCGGCTCCAGCTGCACCCCACCAGTGTCACCAACATAGTCGACCGGCTGGAGAAGGACGGGCTCGTCAAGCGCGTCCCGCACCCGACCGACCGGCGCACGACGCTCGTCGAGATCACCGACGAGGGCCGCAAGCGCCGCGAGACCGCGACCGAGGCCGTGACGACCATCGACTTCGGACTGTCCGGGCTCACCGAGCGGCAGACCGAGCAGCTGACCGACCTGCTGACGAAGGTGCGCCGGGCGGCCGGCGACTTCACCGAATGACAAGAAAGGCCCGCACCGGATGGCGCGGGCCTTTCTCACGTCGTGGGATCAGACGGTGACGGGTTCCTGCACCTGGAACAGGCCGACACCGCCGTGGGACAGCCGCTGCGGGCCGTCGAGCTTGCCGTTGCGCAGCGCCCACTTCTCGAACAGCCACGTGAACAGCGGCGGGATGCTCGCGAGCAGGGCGAGGACCAGCGTCTTCGGGCGCCAGCCGAGCGGCTTCGCCACGGACAGGGAGACGACCACGTAGAGGACGAAGATCACGCCGTGCACCATGCCGATGACGGGCACGCCGCCTTCGCCGGAGGAGTGGACGACGTACTTGAGGAACATCCCGACAAGCAGAGCCGCCCAGGAAAGGGCTTCGGCTACTGCGGCCACGCGGAAAACTAGAGCGGCCTTGCTGGACACTTCTTCCTCCTGTGGGGTCTCACCACGTTGGTTCTAGACACAGAAAACGCCCGACGCACCGTCCACGGCGGACTGCCTGTGGACGTCAACGGCGCTGTCGGACGTGCTGATACCAGTGTGAGGCGTGACGGCCCTCACCGGAACACCGGGTCCCGTGACGATGCTCACGAACGTGGTCCACTGTGGTCGGGACCACGTCCGTGCGCGCCGCTATCTAGTCAGAACATGGGGAAACCGGTGCCGAGGACGGCGAAGTGCCCCACGTCGCCTTGGCAACATCAGCAGTCAGGGAGAAGTCCAGCGTCGTTCCGCGCTTGAGCTGGTCGACGCCGACGTACACCTTGTCACTCGGCATCGAACCGACCTTCAGGCCCGAAACGTACTGCAGCTTCGAGCCGTCGGCGCCGAGCGCGTTGATCGTGATGTCGCGCCCGTTCTCCAGGTGCAGCACGGACTTCTCGAACCGTGGCGCGTTGAGCACGAAGTTCCCAGTCCCTGGGACGGCGGGATAGAGCCCGAGCGCGCTGAAGACGTACCAGGCCGACATGGTGCCGAGGTCGTCGTTCCCGGTGACGCCGTTGGGCGCGTTGGTGAACAGCGTGTGCGCGGCCCGCACGACCGTCGACGTCTTCGCCGGCTGCCCGGTGAGCGCGTACATCCACGGCGAGTGCAGGTCGGGTTCGTTGTTCGGGTTGTAGCGGAACTGGTCGTAGTAGTCGTACGGGCCGACGACCCAGTTCTCGCGGACCGCCGTCGCCGGGTTCTTCAGCAGCTCGTCGTAGGCGAAGAAGTCGTCGAGGCGCTTGCCGGCGTTCGCCGCCCCGCCCATGCGCTGCACGAGGCCGGGGACGTCCTGCTGGACCAGCCACTGGTACTGCCAGGCCGTGCCCTCGTGGAAGCCGTCCTGGCTCTGCGGGCTGTACGGCTTGTCGGCGGGCGAGAACCACGCGCCGCCGAGGACCTTCGGCCGGAAGAAGCCGGTGAAGCCCCGATCGGCCTGGGTGGAATCCCACAGCGTCCGGTAGGTCCGGCCCTTCGCCTTCAGCGCGGCGGCGTCGTCCTTCTTGCCGAGCGCGGCGGCCATGACCGACAGCGAACAGTCACCGAGCGCGTACTCCAGGGTGGCCGACGCGCCGTGGTTCGGGTCGGTGTCCTGTCCCTTCTTCGGGAAGTCCGGGTCGTACTGGACGAACCCGTCGGCCTGGTAGCTGGCGTTGCCCGAGCGGCCCTGGAAGGGCGACGACGCGGGCGGGATCTCCCGCGAGTTCTGCAGGAGCGCCTGGTACGCGTGCGCTTCCTCGCCCGACAGCGCGCCGAAGCGCCAGAGGTCGACCAGGAACGGCGTGACCGGGTCGCCGGTCATCGTGTTCGTCTCCTGGCTCGCGTACGCCCACCTCGGCAGCCAGCCGCCCTGGTCGTGGATGGCGAGGATGCTCTTCGCGATGTCCTTCGCGCGGCTGGGTCGCAGAAGCGCCAGGAGCTGGTTCTGCGAGCGGTAGGTGTCCCACAGCGAGAAGAAGTCGTAGTACGTCCAGCCGACCGCGCGGTGGATCTTCTTGTCGAAGCCGTAGTAGCGGCCGTCGGCGTCGTTCGCGGTCAGCGGCTGCAGGAGCGCGTGGTAGAGCGAGGTGTAGAACACCGTGCGGTCGTCGGTCGTGCCGCCCTTGATGTCCACTGTGGACAACTCCTGGCGCCAGGCGCGCTGGACCGCGTCCTTGGCCGCGTCGAACGACCGGATCCGCTCGGCCGCCAGGTTGACCCGCGCGCCCTGCGCGTCCACCTGGGAGATCGCCGTGGTCGCGGTGACCTGGCCGCCGCCGTCGAACGTCAGCCACGCGCCGCGCAGGCCGGCGCCCCCTTCGGAGGAACGCGAGCCCGGCGTGCCCCCGGTCGGCGACCAGGTGCCCGAGGACTTGAACGGCTTGTCGAACTTCGTCGTGAAGTACGTCGTGTAGGCCTTGCCGCCGCAGAACGCCTGCGACTCCACGGTTCCTTCGACGGTCCGGTCGTCGACGACGCGGATGCTGCTGCCGGTCACCGGTTCCTTGTCGTTGGCTTGGCCGACGTTGACGAAGACGTTGGCGTCGCCCGGTTTCGTGAACGTGTACCGCTCGGCACCCGCGCGGGTCGCCGCGGTCGTCTCGACGTCGACGCCGCCGTAGCCGGTGAGGTGGACCTTGTAGTAGCCCGGCTTGCCGACCTCGCCGTCGTGGGTGAACGGCGCCGCGTACCGCTTCTGGTCGAAAGTGGACGGCTGGGTCGTGTCGAACGCCTTGCCGGGGCCCACTTCGCCGGTCGTGGGCAGCGTCGAGACCAGGCCGCCCTGCTCCCAGCAGCCCGCGCCGGACAGGAAGAAGTGCCCGAACCCGCGGATGGCCGTGTCGGTGTACCGGTAGCCGGCGTAGTGCGAGGTGATCGGGCTGACCTGCGTCATCCCGAACGGCGCCGAGGCACCCGGGAAGGTGTTGCCCTCGTCCTGTGTGCCGATGAACGTGTTGACGGCGTCCAGGGTGTCGCCCCCGGCAGCCGAAGCGACGACGGGACTCACCCCCGTCGCCACCACGGCGAGCGCCAGTGCGCCCGCCAGGACCTTGCTCTTCACTGAGCCTCCTGCCAACGATGTCATCCCCACCGACACCTTCGGCAACGCCCGACGAACCGGTCAAGAGGGCGGTGAATACCTGTCTCGTTCCGGACAGCGTTCAGCCGGCGAGCGCGAACGCCGTCACCCGCACCGATCCGGTCGCGCCGGTCCGCCGGGCCGCCACCACCAGCTCGGCGTTCGCGGTGACGGCGATTTCGTGGCGGCCGACGTCGCCGGTGACCGCGACGGTCTCCGTGACTTCGCCGTCGACGACCACCCGCACCTCGCCCCCGCTGTCGGCCACGGCTTCGAGGACGACCACGAACGCGCCGGGCCGGGTGAGCAGCCGGACGAGCGGGGTCCAGTCCGTCGCGGTCGTGCCGGGCCAGTCCTGGGGGCGGGCCGGTTGGAAGGCCAGCACCGGGGCCGGGGCGGCCGCCGCCGCGAACGCCGCGGCCGTGTGGCGGGTGCCTTCGAGCACGCGCAGGCGCCGCTGGATCTCCCGCAGCAGCGTGACGAGGGTGTCCGGGTGGTTGACGCGGCTCACGACGGCTCCAAGAACGGCTCGACGGTCAACACGACCTCTTCCTGCCCGCCGTCGTCGCCGGGGGTGACCGACAGCCCGAGCAGCCGGACGGTGACGTCGAGCTGGTCCCCGGCGAAGAACGGGTCGTCGACGACGATCCGCGCGTCGTCGCCGACCGAGTACGTCCCGACGACCGGGTCGAGATCGGCGCGCACGGTCAGCTCCGGCAGCACGACCGGCCGCCGCCGCGCGGCCAGCTCCCCGGCGACGTGCGCGGCGAGCATCGCGGCGTCGGTGGTGTCCACCGCCGCGGCCGCGGCTTCCAGCAGCGGCCAGCCACCCGCCGTCGCGCCCGGGTCCGACCGCACCACCGGGACCCCGCCGGCGCCGGCGCTACCCATCCCGAGCACCCGGGTCGCCATGCTCGCAGCATCGCTCGGCCAGACGAAGTCGACGAGGTTCGCGCCGTACTCCCAGACGTACGCGCGTTCCCCGCCCGGCAGGCCCAGGCGCGGGTAGCCCAGCCGCAGCAGGCGTTCCGGCTGCCCGCTCTCGTCGTAGCGGACGTCGAAGGCGAAGTCGAAGCCGGTGTCGGTGTTGGCCAGGTCCCGCAGGACCTCCGCGACCGACTTCAGGTCCGCCGACGCGTAGCTCACCGTGCGCAGGACGCCGGAGCTCGCCGTGCCGGTCACCGCCACCCCGAGGTCACCGCCGTCGGCCGCCTGCGCGAGGTCCAGCAGGCCCCGCACGATCGCGAGCTGGTCGGTGGCGGTGAACGACACCGGCCGGGTCAGGTCGGTGGGGTCGAGGACCAGCCGGTGGTCGAAGTAGGACGCGAAGTCCGCGGCGGTCAGCTCCAGCACGCCGCCGGCCGCGCTGTACCGGCTGGTCCAGACGATGCCGCCCCACACCAGGTCGCCGTCGCGGTCGACGTAGAGCGCGGTGCGGCCCGGTTCGGCGAGCAGCCGCGGTTCGCGGATCCGGATCTCCGGGTCGTCGACCCGCAGCCGCCCGCGCAGCGTGCCGGTGTCGTTGAGCTTCTTGTCGAACTGCACGCCGGCCAGCGGGAGTTCGTCGAGGATCGCGCCGGTGCGCAGGTCCGCGATCAGGTAGGTGTACGACGTGGCCACGTGCGGCGCCTAGTAGGTGGAGAACGTGAGGCCGTCGAGGGAGAGCCAGCCGGCGTTGCCCGTGGTCGCCATCACCTCACCGGTCGGCAGGATGTCCACGCGGCCGTGCGCGTCCGGGTTGGTGGAGACGCCGAGCAGCCAGTGCGCGACCGGCCGGTAGCCGACCGGCAGCGTGAAGATCGGCTTGTCGAAGACGCCGCTCTTGACCAGGCCGCGCAGCCGCACCCAGCCATCGTCCATCAGCGTGTAGGCGGCGGTGGTGAACCCGCTGCCGTAGTTGACCCAGCTGTTCTGCAGCGACGGGGTGCGCCAGGTGTCCCCGCGCGGCGGGCGGTAGGGCACCCACGCGCCGCCGCGCTTGCACAGCAGCACGCCGGTGTCGAGGCGGTAGACGAACTGGCTGCTGTGCGTGGTCGCGACGGGCGGGAGGTCGGTTTCGCCCCGCACCGGCAGGATCCCGCTGAGGGCGGAGGTGAACTGGCGGCGGTCGACGACCGTGGGCGCGGTGCCCGCCGGCGGCACCTGGACCTCGGCCAGCACGAGCACCGGGGACCCGGCAGGCGTCGGCCGGACCGGGTTGGCGGCGTTCTCCCCCACGTAGACGTTGACCGCGAAGGCGCCGCTGACGATCTCGGCGACCACGAGGTCCACTCTGGACAGTGACGCGTGCGCCGCGCCGAAGGGCAGTTCCTTCACCGCGTCCAGCGTGACGATGTAGGGACCGTCGCCCGGCCGGGCCCGGTCGGCGAGCACGGCCTGGAACGGGTTGACCCGCAGCTTGTTCGACGCGATCGCGACCGACCCGGGCGTGCCCGGCGCGTCCCGGATCCCGGGGCGCGCCCGCAGCGGGTCGAGCGCGTCGCCGGTCGCGTCCGCCTGCACCAGTGCCCCGGTGATCAACCGCGCTTCGGCCGAGTCGACGCCGTCGACCCACCCCGCGTGCCGTTCCGCCATCGCCAGCTCCCCTTCTCGCTCTTCAGATCCACGCGTCGCGCCAGCGGACGGTCAGCGTGCCCGCTTCGCCGTCGTCGAAAGCCTCGAACCCGATCGCCGTGCCGCCCGGCGGGAGCCCGAACCAGCTCGACCGCGGTTGCAGCACCGAACGCCGGGAGGCCGTGCCGAGGAACACCGTCCGCGCGGCCGTGTCGACGGTCAGCACGTCCCCTTCGGCGAGGCTCAGCGAAAACGCGAGCCGCTCGCCGGTCGAATCGTTGCGGATCACCGGCTGCGTGCACGGCCCGGTGATCGTCCACACCGGACGCGTCGTCGCCGTGCCGGCGTTCACCAGCGCCAGCGTGCCGCCCTGCGCCTGCCCGAACACCAGCGGGAAGCGGAGCGGGAAAGTGATGCCCTGCCCCGGTTCCGGCAGCCCGCACGACAGCTCGTGGACGTCTTCGCCGTAGCGCAGCGGATCGGGCGCGGTGAACTGCAGGGACCAGTCGAAGCTCACCGGTGTCGTGTCGGAGACCTTCGTGCCCGCCGAGAGCCGGACCAGCGCGCGGCGCGTCACGGTGCGCTCCCGCACGACGAACTCCGCCGGCGCCGAACCGTCGGCGAGCACGGCGGCGATCCGGTCCTTCGCCCGCTCGTGGGCGTCTTCGTCGGGCGCGACGGCGGTGCCCTCCAAGGTGATCACCCGCGCCGAGCGGAACGACGGCGCGTCGAAGGCGCCGTCCCGCTGCGGCCGGTCGGACAGTTCGAGCCGCACGCCGGGCCCGGTCGACCAGCCGTCCTCCTTGGTCACCCACCACTCGACGCCGTCGGCGTCCACCGTGTTGCCCGCCCAGCCGTCCAGTTCGTACACCGGAAGCGCGAGCGACACGGCACTCAGCGTTTCGCCGCCCATGCCACCTCCCGGGCCGCGACGCGGCCGATCTCGTATTCGGACTGGCCCGCCCGCGGGTGCACGTTGACCGTCACCGAGCCACCCGGCGCGGAGCGGGCCACCGGTCCCACGGCGGAGGCCGCGACCGTCTTCGTCAGGTTCGCCACCGCCGGCCGGATCGTCGACGAGCCCGGCAGCGGCACCAGCCGGGTCATCGCGCCGGAGACCTGGTCGCCGCTCGCCTCGATGCCGACCGTCAGCCCGGCCCCGATGTTGCGGCCGATGTCGGCCATCACCTGCGACGGCGAGAAGATCTTGAGCACGCTCTTGATCGGGCCGGGGATCTTGTCGACGATGAAGTTCTTGATCGCCGAGAGGATGTTGCCCGCCATGTCTCGGATCCCGCCGATGAACCCTTCGATCAGCGACTTCCCGGCACCGTAGAGCGTTTTCCCGATGTTGCCGAGCGCGGAGACGACCCGGCCGGGCAGCCCGCGCACGAACGAGACGACCCCGGAGATCGCGTTGCTCACCGCGGATTTGGCCTGGTCGAAGGCGTTCCGCACGATGCCGACCACCTGGCCGACGCCGCGGATCGTCGCGACGACCGTGTGGATCGCGCCGGTGACCACCGCCTTGACCGCGTTGAACACCGCCGTCACCACGGTCCGGACGATGCTGAAGTAGGTGGTGACGTAGGTGCGGATCACCGTGACCGCGACCTGGATGACCTTCGAGATGTACGGCCACACCACCGCGACGACGCCGCGGATCGCGTTCACCGCCCCGAGCACGACGTTCTTCACCGCGGTGAACACGGCGTTGACGATGTTCCGGAACGTCGTGCTGCGGTTGTAGGCCAGCACGACCGCCGCCACGAGCAGCGTGATCGCGGTGATGATCAGGCCGATGGGATTCAGCCGCATCACGACGTTGAGCAGTCCCTGTGCGATGGACCAGAGCCGGGTCGCGACGGCGACGACGCGTTGCGCGACGGCCATCGCCACCGTCCGCGCGGTCGCGATCACCGCCTGCACCGCGGTTTTCGCGTAGGCGACGGCGAGCTGCGCCAGGTTCCGCACGGCGCCCGCGGCGGCCAGTGCCGTGCTCCGGGCCTGTGCGGCGAACCGGCCGATCGCCTGCCCGGCGCTCGTCGCGGCCTGGCGGGCGGTGTTCAGCCCCTGGGTGAGCGCGCCGCGCAACGACGTCCCGAGGTCGCGGATCGCGCCCGGGGCGTTCTTCACCATGGACTTCAGGTCCGAGCCGAGCCGCCGCACCTCGGCCGCGCTTTCCCGCAGCCCGGTGCGCAGGTCCCTGATGGCGCCCGGCAGCTCCTTCATCGCGGCCGCGGCGTCCTTGACCTGCCCGACGGTGTCCTGCACGGCGGTCGAGGCGGTGTTGATCGCGTCGGCGAAGCCCACCACGTCGGTGACCGCGGCGGTTACGGCCGGGTGCGTCTCCTTGAACTTGGCGGTCATCTCGCCGAGTTCCTTGTTGACGTGCTCGGTGAACCCTTCGGTCAGCTTCGTCGCCGCGTCGGAGACGGCGCTCGTGATCGACTCGCGGATGCCGTCGATCAGCGCCGTCACCTGGGCCTGCGCCGCGTTGGTGATGGCCGACGTCGGCTGCGTCACGAACTCACCTCCCTGGGGTGCCGAAGAACGCGGCGATCTCGTCGGTGGTCGCCGCGGTGTCGGGTTCCTGCTCCAGCCCCGGGCGCGGGACCGGGCGCGGGCGGTCCGGCTGGTCGGCGCCCTCGGCGGAGTTGGCGGCGACGAACAGCCAGTTGCCCACCGCGAGCTCGTCGACCGCGCCCGCGAGCAGGTGCTCGGTCAGGCCCCACTCGGCCGCTTCGCCGTGCAGGGCGCGGACCAGCGCCGACTCGCGGGGCAGGTGCCGGATCAGCACCCGCAGCCGCCTCGGCGTCAGCTTGCCGCGGTAGTAGTCGAGCAGGTCCACCCGGTAGAACCGGAGCAGGTCGGCTTCGACGGCCTCGCCGTGCTCGCTCAGGAGCGCGTCGAGGCCGAGGATTCCCCCAGCGCCATACCGGTGTCCCGGCCGTAGGCCTCCAGCAGCGCCTGGACGTCCTGCACGCTCAGCGCGTGCCTGCCGAGCCGCTCGAACTGCTCGGCGCCGAGCAGCACCTCGAGCAGACCGTCCAAATCGGACGGATCGAGGCCGGACAACTGCGCCACCGCTTCCCGGGGCAGCTCGGTCGGCAGGCTGAAGGTGTCGCCGTCCAGCTCGAACTCCCAGCGCTCCCCCAGCGCTTCCAGGCGCTGCGCGCGGACGGCGTTGACGTTGTACTTCGCCATTTCGTGCGTTCCCCCTCGCCCGCTCACGCGGGCTGTTCTTCGGCTTCGGCGGCGACGGCGCCGGCGGCCGGGTTGATCGACCACTGCGCGAGCGGCTCGGACGTGCTGTTGATCGGTGTCATGGCGGTGAAGGTGACGCCGAGCTTGATCGCCGACGTCCGGGTGATCGCGGTTTCGTCGGTCTCGGTGACGACGCCGCGCGGGATGTAGAACCGGTGCTTGACGTTCGGGCCGTCGCTGAACTCGATGCCGAGCGCGCGTTCGTCGACCCGGGGCGCGGCGGCGATGTTGTAGACGCCGTTCGTCCCGGCGGGCGCGCTGAAGAAGAACTGCAGGGTGTCGCTGTTGATCTGCAGCAGCGAGAACTTCGCGGAGAAGTCGCGGTCGCTGAAGACGTAGCGGATCGCGGCCACCGACTGCCACGTGTCCACCGGGTCCAGCTTGTCCTTCTTGACGAACTTGACGCCGTCGGCGCTGGTGTAGCCGAGGTCGACCCACGGCGCCGCCCACGGCTTGGTGAAGTCGGCCGGTGCGGCGGTGTGCGCCGGCGCCACGTAGATGGCCCCGGTCCCCGCCACCCGGATCTCACTGGCGTTCAGTCCTGGCATGAGCAGCCCTCCCACTGCGCCGCCGGCCCGGTTCAGGCCGGTCTGGATACGACTTGCGCGACGAACCGGTACCGCATGACGTACCGGTTCGCGTCGGAATGCCTCCGGTCGAGCACGAAGCACGGCCCCTGGAGCTCGGTGACGTCGGGGAACACGGTGCCGCCGGACGCGTTCAGCAGCGGCAGGACACCGCGCACGGCCAGCGCGACCGCGTGCGCGGCGGTCTTGTCCGGTCCGTAGGAATCCAGCCGCACTTCGGCGTTGTCGAGCCGGTCGTCGTCGAGGTAGACGCCGCCGAGCCGGGTGAGCACCACGGCGCGCTGCGTCCCGTCGAAACCCGGCGGCACCGCTGTTCCCACCGGCACACCGGACAGCTCCGGCCGCGCGCGCACGAAGTCCGCGACGGCCTGCTCGACATCCGGGAACACCAGTGGTTCCTGGGCGATCGGCACGATTTCCCCCCACCTCCCCACTCCCCTTGGGGTGTGACCAAGGTAACGCAGAGCTGATCGCCCGCAAGCGGCCGAACGGGGGAAGACACTGGCCGGATCCGGCCATGCCACGGGCAGCGGAACGGCCCCCTCCCCGCGCGGGGAGGGGGCCGTCACTTTTCGCGGGCTACGCGCCGATGCCGATGGCGAACACGTGCAGCGCGCCACCGCTGACGTTGTCCGGCAGCGTCACGCTCGCCACCGTCTTGCCCGCGTCGAGGGTGATCGGGTTGGTGCCGAACACCATCGTGCGGATCTGCTGCGGGTCGCCGCCCGAAGCGTTGCGGTACGGCGTCGAGAGCACGATCCGGTTGCCGAACGCCGGTTGCGCTCCGCCGCCGCCGAGGGTCCAGTCGGAGAACCCGATGGTGGCGGTGGACTTGCTGCCGTCGGTGTAGGTCACCGTCAGCGTGCCGGAGGCGTTGCCGTTGGACGCCGAGCCGAGCAGCGCGAGCCGTCCGGAGCCGGTGACGTTCACCGTCTGGCCGCCGGCGACCACGTTGTCCGGGTCGCCCGCCGGGAACGACGGCCAGGTGAACTTGATGCCGTCACTGGTGACCGTGCTGCCCGGAGCCGCACCTGCCGCCGCGAGGGCGTCGGCCGAGTAGCTCCAGCCGCCGCCGTCGAAGTTGGCCGCGCCCGAGTTGGCGTCCGGGGAGATGCCGGCGTTGTTCACCGTGGCCAGCCAGCTGTTCGGCTGGGCCACCAGCACCGTCAGGACCGCTTGCGAGGAAGCGACTCCCGGCGCGGAGAACGTCACCGGGATGCGGCGAGCACCGTCGGCCAGGGCCGCCGGGACGCTGACCGTCAGCTCCGCCTGGGCCTTGCCCGCGGCGGGCACCGCGATGCTGCCCGTCGCCGGGGTCAGCGTGATCCCGTCGACGCTGCCCGCGCTGTAGGTCCAGGTCCGGGCGACCCCCGAAAGGTCCTGGACACCCACGGACGCCTTGGACGTCGACCCCGCGGGTGTCACCGCGCGGGCCGGGTCCACAAAGGACAGGCTCGGCTTCTCCTGCTCGCGGAAGGACGGCGGCGCGTCGGCCGTCGCGCTGCCCCACGAGGTCGCGGTGGCGGACCGCGTGTAGTCGAGCGTGCCGCCGCTGGAGATCAGCGCTTCCGGCAGCCACGCCTTCGCGGCCGCGCCGCCGTTGACCTTGAGGCTGCCCACGTAGTCGCCGGCGCCCGGCGCGTTGATCGTGACCTTCTTGCCCGCGCCGGTGGTGAGCACCGCGTGCTCGAAGCGCGGGGTGACGAGCAGCGTCTCGGCGCGGCCCGGGATCTCCGGGTAGACGCCGAGCGCGGACCAGACGTACCAGGCCGACATCTGGCCGAGGTCGTCGTTGCCGATCAGGCCTTCGGGACGCGGGTTGTACAGCTCGTCCATCGAGCGGTGCACGATCCCCTGGGTCTTGGCCGGGGCCCCCGCGTACGAATACACGTACGGCGCGTTGGAGTTCGGCTCGTTGCCCATGAAGGCGTACGGCTCCTGCGTGCCCGCGTTCAGCTGGGTGAAGAAAGTGTCCAAACGGGACTGCGTCGCGGTGTCGCCGCCGAACGCCGTCACGACGCCGCCGAGGTCGTAGGGCACCATCCACTCGTACTGCGCGCCGTTGCCCTCGACCCAGCCCTGCGAGCTGGCGGGGTCGTAGGTGCCGGAGAACGAGCCGTCCGCGTTGCGCGGCTGCAGGTGCCCGGTACCGGGGTTGTAGAGGTTCTGCCAGTTCTGCGCGCGCTTCATGAACGTCGTGTACGTCGCGCTGTCGCCGAGCCGCTTCGCGAACTGGGCGATGGAGAAGTCGGCGCTGGTGTATTCGAGGGTGTCCGCGCCGGCGCCCGGCACGTACCCGAGCTTCTGGTAGTCCTCGAAGCCCGGCCGCTCGGTGTAGCCCTGCGTCGGCTGGGTGGCGCCCTTGATCATGAGCAGCAACGCCTTCTGGGCGTCGAAGTCCCGCGCCCCGAACGCATAGGCGCTGGAAACGATGATGTGGTACGGGTCGCCGTTCATCACGCCGGTGTAGTCGTTGGCCACCGTCCAGCGGTCCCACGAGCCGCCCTGCTCGGCGTAGGCCATCATCGACCGGACGATGTCGGACGTCTCGTGCGGCGCGATCGTCGCCAGCAGCGGGATCTCCGAGCGGTAGATGTCCCAGCCGGAGAAGTTCGTGTACATCGCGTGGCCCTTGTCGGCCGTGTGGATCCGGCCGTCGAAGCCGATGTACTGCCCGTTGACGTCGGAGAACACGTTCGGCTGGATCAGCGAGTGGTACAGCGAGGTGTAGAACGTCGTCAGGTCGGCGTCGGAGCCGCCGGTGACGGCGATCTTGCCGAGCTGCGCGTTCCACGCGTTGCGCGCGCCCGCCGCGACGGTGTCGAAGGACTTGCCGGTGTTCTCCGCCTTCAGGTTGGCCTTCGCGCCGTCGACGGACACAAAGGACAGTCCGACCTGGACGTTCACCTGGGCGCCGTTGAGGTTGGCGAAGGTGACGTACCCGCCGCTGCCCGGGCCGGACACGGTGGTGTCCTGCTGCTTGGCGGTGGTGGTCCGCGCGATCGACGCGTTCACGCCGTTGGGCTGTGCGACCTTCGCTTGGGCGCCACCGGTTTCCGCAGCCTTGTTGGGCGTCACGGCGCCGTTCTTCCAGGTGCCGATGGACGCGAACGGCGTGTCGAACTTGGCCGAGAAGTAGACGCGGTAGCTGTTCTGCGCGCCGCAGAAGCGGCCGCTCGTGGCCCAGCCGCTGATGGTGTCCTTGCCGATGCTGATCGACGCGTCGTCGGTGCCGTTGACCGAGCCGGAGGTGTTGACCAGCAGCGTCGAGGACGCGCCCGCCGGGTAGGTCAGCCGCGCGGAGCCGGTGCGCTGCGTCGCGCTCAGCTCGACCTTCGCGCCGCTGTCGAGGGTGACGTCGTAGGCGCCCGCCGTCGCGTGTTCGTTGGTGTGCGAGAACTTCGACGTGTAGTGGGACGGGTCGGTCGCCGGGGAAGTCGTCACCTCGCCGACATAAGGGATGAACGGGATGTCCTCATAGGTCGAACAGCCGGCGCCGGAAAGGTGCGTGAGGCTGAACCCCGTGAGGGCGTTGTCGTCGTAGAAGTAGCCGCCCGGCTGGGACTTCACCGTGTCCGGGCTCCACTGGACCATGCCGAACGGCGCGACCGCGCCCGGGAACGTGTTGCCGGCACCGCCGCCGGTGCCGTGGTCGGCGCCGCCGGGGCGGGTGCCGACGAAGGGGTTGACCCACTTCGCGAAATCGGTCGTCGTGGCCGCCGCGGCGGGGACAGCGGGAGCCACCGCTGCCGTCACCGCCAGTGTCAAAAAGGTCAAACCGGCTCTCAAGCGCAATCGCGCCATGGCCATCGCCTTTCACCTCGTCAGCGCGACCGGAAACGCCTGTGGTGACAACCTTGTCGCGCAGTCGGTCGAACCGGGTCACCTTGGGCAGCGGCTCACCAGGTCGTCAAGGGGTCTCGTCAAGACCTGTCCACTTCGGGACAGCGTGATCCAGCCGAATCGGCACAATCCACGCGGCAGGCGTTGACAAGTCACCGGGTCGTGGCGTTCAATCCCGGTCACTATGACAACGTTGTCTCCACCCGGCCGGGACCGGGACGGCGCCACGCGCACCGCGAGCAGGCGAGCCACGATGAGCGACGTGGCCCGGCTGGCGGGCGTCAGCATCAAGACCGTCTCGCGCGTGGTCAACGACGAACCGGCGGTGCACCCGGACACCGCCGAGCGGGTCATGGCGGCCATCGAGCAGCTGGGGTTCCGGCGCAACCTGGGCGCGCGCAACCTGCGCCGCGGGTCGACGACCGGCACCATCGGGCTGATCGTCGAGGACGTCGGCAACCCCTTCTACTCCGAGCTGAACCGCGCGGTCGAGCGCATCGCGACGTCGTTCGGGCGCCAGGTGCTCACCGGCTCGTCCGAGGAGAACTCCGACCGCGAGCGCGAGCTCGTCCTCGAGTTCTGCGCGCGGCGGGTGGACGGCATCCTCGTCGTCCCGGCCGGCCTGCAGCACGGCTACCTGGTGCCGGAGATGCGCGCGGGCACGCCGGTGGTGTTCATCGACCGCCCGGCGGGCGACATCGTGGCCGACACGGTGCTGGTCGACAACCTCGGCGGCACCATCGAAGCCGTCACCCACCTGGCGAAGCACGGTCACCGGCGGATCGCGTTCCTCGGCGACAGCCCGGACATCTTCACCGCGGCCGAGCGCCTGCGCGGGTTCCGCGAGGGCTGCGTCCGCAACGGCATCTCCTACGACGAGTCGCTCGTCTCCATGCGCACGCCGACGCCGGAGTACATCGGCGACGTGGTGAAGCGGCTGCTGCACGGGCCGGACGCGGCCACCGCGGTGATCGCGGGCAACAACCGGGTCGCCGTGCACGTGCTGCGCGCGCTGGCCTACGCCGAGCACCGGCCGGCGATGGTCGGGTTCGACGACTTCGAGCTGGCGGACCTGCTCGACCCGCCGGTCACCGTGATCGCGCACGACGTGAGCGCGCTCGGCCACGCCGCGGCCGAGCTGCTCTTCGCCCGCGTCCAAGGAGACCAGTCCCCGCCCAGAAAGGTAGTCCTGCCCGTGCATCTCGTCGCCCGTGGTTCCGGTGAGGTCGCCCCGTGACCCTCGAACCGATCCGCCTCCCGGCCAACCAGCCGCCGCAGTTCTACCGCGGCGGCGACGCCATCGCGGCGCTGCGCGGCGCGTCGTCCGGCAAGAAGTTCGGCCCGGAGGACTGGGTCGCGTCGGTGAGCACCATGTTCGGCCAGGACACCAACGGCCTCACCCGCCTCCCGGACGGCGCCTGGCTGCGCGACGCCGTTCTCGCGAACCCGAACGGCTGGCTCGGCGCCAAGCACGTCGAGGCGCTCGGGACGTCGACCGGCCTGCTGGTCAAGCTGCTCGACGCGGGCCAGCGGCTGCCCGTGCACTTCCACCCGGACGACGCCTTCGCGAAGCGGCACTTCGATTCGCACTTCGGCAAGACCGAGGCGTGGATCGTGGTCGGCACCTACGGCGACGACCCGCGCGTCTACCCCGGGTTCAAGGAGACGCTGCCGAAGGCCACCGTGTCCGAGTGGACGCGCGAGCAGGACGTGCCGTCGATGCTGGGCGCGCTGAACAGCGTCCCGGTCACCGCCGGCGACACCGTGTACATCCCGGCGGGCCTGCCGCACGCGATCGGCGAGGGCGTGTTCGTCGTCGAACTGCAGCAGCCGACGGACTTCTCGCTGACCATCGAGTGGCGTGACTTCCTCGCCTCGCCCGAAAAGGGCCACCTCGGCCTGGGCTTCGACACCGCCATCGAGGCGCTGGACACCTCGGGGTGGGACGCCGACCGCCTCGACACCATCATCAAGCGCACCGCAGGCGACGCTTCGGCCACGGTCGACCTGCTGGCCGCCGGATCGGAGCGGTTCTTCCGAGCCGAACAGCTGCGCACCGACAAGCTGACAACGTTGTCATCCGACCCGTCGTTCGCGGTCCTGGTCGTTCTCGACGGCGAAGGGACCCTCCGCACCGAGCACGGCGGCGAGTACCCGCTGGCGAAGGGCGACACCTACGTCGTCCCGTTCGACGCCGGCCAGACCGAGCTGTCCGGCACGGTGACGGCGATCCGCTGCCGCCCGCCGGCCCCGGAAGAGAGGAACGGATGAGCGAAATCCTCCTGGAAGCGGTCGACCTGACCAAGCACTACGGCTCCGTCGAAGCCCTGCGCGGCGCGTCCTTCCAGGCCCGCGCGGGCGAAGTGACCGCGCTGATCGGCGACAACGGCGCCGGCAAGTCCACTTTGGTCAAGTGCCTCTCCGGCGCGGAGCAGCCGACGTCGGGGAAGATCCTGCTCGACGGGTCCGAGGTCCACTTCGACTCGCCGACCACGGCGCGGCGGATGGGCATCGAGACCGTGTACCAGGACCTGGCGGTCGCGCCCGAGCTGGACCCGGCGGCCAACCTGTTCCTGGGCCGCGAAATCCACCGCAAGGGCATCCTCGGCAAGCTCGGGATGCTCGACAAGGCCGAGATGCGGCGGCAGGCGATCGAGGAGTTCCAGCGCCTCGGCGTGACGCTGCAGAGCACCGACGTCCCCATCGGCTCGCTGTCGGGTGGGCAGCGGCAGAGCGTCGCGGTCGCGCGGTCGGTCGTGTGGGCGTCGAAGGTCGTGTTCATGGACGAGCCGACCGCCGCGCTCGGCGTCGTGCAGCGCGAGCGCGTGCTCGACGTCATCAAAAAGGTGCGCGACAAGGGCATCGCCGTCGTGCTGATCAGCCACAACATGCCCGAGGTGCTGTCGGTGGCCGACCGCGTCGAGGTGCTGCGGCTGGGCAAGCGCGTCGCCCGGTTCACCGGCGCGGACACGAAGCTCGAAGACCTCGTCGCGGCCATGACCGGCGCGCTCGTCCAAGAGGAGGCCGCGTGAGCGCGCCCGCGAAGGACATCCAGGAGACGCCGGAAGCGGGCTTCGGCAAGCGTCCGCTGGGCAAGCGGCTGGTCGGCGCCAACACGTTCTGGATCGCGCTGGTGCTGCTGGCGCTGATCATCGTCTTCAGCGTGCTCGCGCCGGACGCGTTCCCGACGCTGTACAACTTCCAGCTGCTGTTCATCGAGACGTCCGTGCTGCTGGTGCTCTCGGTCGGCATGACGTTCGTGATCATCACGTCCGGCATCGACCTGTCCGTGGGCTCGGTGCTCATCTTCGCCGGCATGGTCGGCGGCCGGACGATGGAGGCGATGTCCGGCGGGAACGCGGGGCAGGCCGGCTGGGGCGTCATCGCCGTCGGGCTCGTCGTCGCCATCCTGGCCGGGACGGTGTGGGGCCTGATCAACGGCTTCCTCATCGCCGTGGCGGGCATCCCGCCGCTGATCGTCACGCTCGGCACGATGGGCGCGGCCCTCGGCGCGGCACTGCTGCTCAACAACGGCAGCGACGTGCGCACGGTCCCGGTGATCCTGAACAAGCAGCTCGGCGCCGGCACGTCGCTCGGCATCGTGCCGAACCTGGTGCTGATCGCCGTGGTGGTCACCCTGGCCGGGGCGTGGCTGCTGCACACCACGAAGTTCGGCCGCTACACCTACGCCATCGGCTCGAACGCCGAGGCGGCGCGGCGGGCGGGCATCGGCGTCACCGCGCACCTGATGAAGATCTACACGCTGACCGGTTTCCTGGCCGGGCTGGCCGGGTTCCTTTCGCTGGCGTACTACAACTCGACCACCATCACCGGGCACACCAGCGACAACCTCAACGCCATCGCGGCCACCGTGATGGGCGGGACGAGCCTCTTCGGCGGCGTCGGCACGGTGCTGGGCACGGTGATCGGCGTGTTCATCCCGGCCGTGCTCAAGAAGGGCTTCAACATCGTCCAGGTCCCCGACTTCTGGCAGATGATCGCCGTCGGGGCGGTGCTGATCGCGGCCGTCTGGTTCGACCAGCGACGGCGCCGGCAACGCAACTCCCGCTGAGTTCTCCCCCGAGTACAAAGAGGTGCTTCCGATGAACTTGACCAAGACGCTCGTCGCCGCCGGGGCGCTCGCTTCGGCCGTCGCGCTGCTCACCGCGTGCTCCGGCACGGTCGGCGACTCGGGCGGCGGCAGCCAGGCCGGCTCCAAGAAGCTGGCGCTGGTCCCGGGTGTGCAGGCCGAGCCGTTCTACATCTCACTGCAGTGCGGCGCCGAGGCCGAGGCGAAGAAGCTCGGCTACGAGCTGACCACGCAGGCGCCCCAGAAGTTCGACGCGCCGCTGCAGACCCAGCTGGTCAACGCGCTCGGCGCGAACCCGCCGGCCGCGCTGCTCATCGCACCGACCGACGACACCGCGATGCTCGGGCCGATCCAGCAGGTGAAGTCGCGCGGCGCGAAGATCGTCGAGGTCGACACCGCGCTCAAGGACACCACCGTGGCCGCCTCGTCGATCTCGTCCGACAACGCCGCGGGCGGCAAGCTCGCCGCGCAGACGATGGCGAAGCTGGCGGCCGGCAAGCCCGGCTCCGTCCTGGTCCTCGACACGATCGCGGGCACGTCGACGACCGCCGCGCGCGCCAAGGGCTTCGAGGACGAACTGAAGAACACCCCGAACCTCAAGTCCATCGGTGTCCAGTTCACCCAGAACGAGCCGGACCAGGCCGCGTCGAAGGTGACCGCGGCGCTGGCCGCCAACCCGGACCTCATTGGCGTCTTCGCGACCAACCTCAACACCGGCGAAGGCGCGGCCACCGGTCTCCGCAACGCGGGCAAGGTCGGCGCGGTGAACCTGATCGGCTTCGACGCCAGCCCGTCCGAGGTCGAGGGCCTGAAGAACGGCCAGTACCAGGCCCTGATCGCCCAGGACCCGGCGTCGATCGGCACCCAGGGCGTGCAGCAGGCCGTGGCGGCGATCGAGGGCAAGCCGGTGACGCGGAACCTCACCGCGCAGCTGCACTCGATCACCAAGGCGGACATGGAAGCCAACTCCCAGTACTTCTACAAGCAGTCCTGCTGATCCGTCCGTCAGGGCCCTGTGAGCGGTGCGTGCTGCCCATCGCAGGGCTCTGACCAGCGGGTTCACCGCTGGTGATCAGTCACTGCCGGTCACCGCCGCGAGGCAACCGCTCACCGCACGACCCGTTCCCCCGGACGGGTGTCCCCCGTCACACTCATCTGCACATGCATCTACACATGCATGATCGCAGGGAGGGTGCGATGAACTACGAACGATCGGCCGTGCACCGGACGATCTTCGCCGTGGACGTCGAGGGCTACGGCGACCGGAGCAGGACCACACCACACCGCCTGGCGCTGCGCGACGGCCTGTACCGCGCGCTCGGCCGGGCGTTCGACGACGCGGGCGTCCCGTGGACGGCCTGCCGGAGCGAGGACTGCGGCGACGGCGTCTTCGTCCTCGCCCCGCCGCAGATCCCGAAAGGACTCTTCGTCGAGTTCTTGCCCAACGCGCTCGCCGTGGCGCTGCACCGGCACAACCTGACCCACCACGCCGGCGCCCGGATCCGGCTCCGGATGGCGCTGCACGCGGGCGAGGTGGCCTACGACGACCACGGCGTCACGGCGCCGGCGATCAACCACGCGTTCCGGCTTCTGGACGCGGCGCCGCTGAAGGAGGCGCTCAAGGCGTCGCCCGGCGTGCTCGGGCTGATCACGTCGGCGTGGTTCTTCGAGGAGGTCGTCCGGCACAGCGAGGGGCTCGACCCGGCGACGTTCCGGCCGGTGCGGGTGGCGGTGAAGGAGACCCGCACGACGGGCTGGATCTCGCTGCCCGACCGGCCCTACCCGGCCGACGCGAGCCTGCTGGTACGGCTGCCGGAACCCGCCAAGGTCACCGGGCTCGACGACTACCGGAGCTGGCGCCGGTTCCGCCGCCACGCCCAGGTGCTGGCCGATCGCGAGGAACCCGGATAGCCGTAGGATCTGTTCCCCTGGACACCGCCGCCGAGGGGAGGCCCGATGACCGTGCACCTGCGCCCGGCGTCCCGCGCCGACCCGCTGCCGGTGCTGGCCGCCGCCCGCCGGATCACCGGCGACCTGCGCGACGGCCTCGCCGGCACCCGCGCGCGCCGCGCCGCGCACGGCCTGCGCCGGCTCTTCGGCTTCCCCGGCCTCGGCCTCACCGACCTGTCCGGTTCGCTGCTCTGGTCGGGACGGCCCGGGCCGGACGCGGTCGTCGCGACGGTGCTCGACGGCGTCCTGCACACCGAGGAACCCGGTTCGGCGCCGGACGTCCTGGCGCTCCCGCTGCACGTCCGCGACGAGCTCGCCGGCGCGCTGCTGGTGGTCGGCGACGTCCGGGACGCGGTCGCGGCCCAGGCGGCGGACCTGGTCGTCCAGGCGCTGGAACGCGGGCGGCTGGAGGCGTCGGCGGAACAGGCGGCGCAGGCCGAACTGCGGGCGCTGCGAGCGGAGATGTCCCCGCACTTCGTCTACAACGCGCTGACGGTCATCGCGTCGCTCGTGCGCTCGGATCCCGACCGCGCCCGCGACCTCATGCTCGACTTCGCCGACTACACGCGTTACAGCCTGGCCCGCCACGGCGAGTACACGGTGGTGGCCGAGGAGTTCCGCGCGATCGAGACGTACCTGGCGCTGCAGCGGGCGGTGCTCGGCGAACGGCTGCGCGTCCAGGTGCGGGTGGCCCCGGAGGTCCTCGCCGTCGCCGTGCCGTACCTGGTGCTGGAACCGTTGGTGGAGAACGCGATCCGGCACGGCATCGAGCCGCGGTCGGGCACCGGGCTGGTCCAGGTGCACGGCCAGGCGGAAGGGAACGACTGCGTGATCTTCGTCGAGGACGACGGCGTCGGCATGGACCCGAAGCGCGCGGCGGACATCCTGGCCGGCCGCACCGGCGACGACGACCCGGCCGGCCTCGGCCTGGCCAATGTGGACCGCCGGCTGCGGGACGTCTACGGCGCTTGGTACGGCTTGACGGTGGAGACCGAGGTCGGCGCCGGCACCCGCGTGATCGTGCGGGTGCCGCGGTTCCAGCCGGGGGTGCTGCCGTGACTCCGCTGCGCGTACTCGCCGTCGACGACTTGCCGCCCGCGCTGGACGAGTTGTGCCGCATGCTGGGCGAAGCCCCCGAAGTCGGCGAAGTCGTCGGAGCGGGCGACGCGCTGAAGGCGTTGAAGCTGCTTCAGGCGGACAGGTTCGACGCGGTGTTCCTCGACATCTCGATGCCGGGCCTCGACGGCCTCGAACTGGCGTCGCTGCTGGCCCGGCTGAACGAGCCCCCGGTGATCGTGTTCGTCACGGCCCACGACGGCCACGCGGTGACGGCGTACGGCATCGGCGCGGTGGACTACCTCCTGAAGCCGGTCCGGGCGGAACGCCTTTCGGCAGCGCTGGCGAAGGTCCTGCGGATGGCGACGCCGGCGTCGCGCTCGACACCGGACGCGATGGCCGCGCTCCCGGTCGAGTCCGGCGGCCGAACCCGCTACGTCCGCCGCGACGACGTGCTGTTCGTGGAGGCCCACGGCGACTACGTCCGGCTGCACACGCGCGGTGGCGTGCACCTGGTGCGGATGCCGATTTCGCGGCTCGAGGAGTATTGGGAGGGAACAGGGTTCAGCCGGGTCCACCGCGGGTTCCTGCTCGCGGTGGGAGCGGTGCTGGAGCTGCGAAGCGACAGCGCGGGCGGCCTGCTGGCCCACACGGAGGCCGGCGACGTACCGGTGAGCCGGCGGCACGCACGGGATCTCCGGGACCGTCTGCTGGAGGCGGCCCAGCGAGGGCAACTCGGGCCGGGCCCGCGATGAGCCGCCCAGCCACCCGGCTTCGCCCCGGGCCACGCGCAAGCACCCAACGCCGGCCACGGCCCGCAGCCACCGCCCCGGTTCGCCCAAGCACCCAGCACAAGCCGCGGCTCGCGACCATCCGGCTCCGCCCTGGCGCACACCCTGGAACCCAGCACCGGCCGCGGCCTGCAACCACCGCCCGGTTCCGCCCAAGCACCCAGCTCAAGCCGCGGCCCGCAGCCGCCCGGCTCCAGCCACAGCCGCGCCCGAGCACCCAGCGCCGGCCATGGCCCGCAGCCACCAGGCTCAGCCCGGGTCGCCCCATCACCCGACTCCGGCCGGGCCCGCGATGAGCAAGATCCGCCGGGTCGCCGTCACCAGCCCGCAAACCCGCCTCGCCCACGCCCGCCGCCGTTCGCGGCACCGCTGGCGCCAGACCCGCCTCCCCGTCTCCGACACCCAGCGCGCCACCGCCCTCTACACCGCGCAACGCCGCCGCGGCATCCCCGCGCTGGTCCTGATGTTCGCGCTCCTGCTCGGCCTCCCCGGCGTCTTCGCGCTCTTCCCGGGCCTCGACACCGTGCGGCTGCTGGGAATCCCCGTCTCCTGGCTGATGCTCGCCGTCCTCCCCTACCCGGCGATGGCGCTGCTCGCCCGCTGGCAGCTGCGCCGCGCCGAGCGCATCGAGGACGACTAGTGGGCATCGCGCTCGCCGTCGCCCCCGTCGTGCTCGTGACGCTCCTCATCGGCGTGCGTGGGGTCGCCGCGATGCGCACGACGTCCGACTTCCTGGTCGCGTCCCGCCGGATCTCGCCGCTGGTCAACTCGGCCGCCGTCTCCGGCGAATACCTGAGCGCGGCGTCGTTCCTGGGGGTCGCGGGCCTCGTCGTCAAGGACGGCATCGGCGCCCTCTGGTACCCGGTCGGCTTCACCGCCGGCTACATCGCGATGCTCGTGCTCGTCGCCGCCCCGATGCGGCGCTCGGGCGCGCTGACCGTGCCGGACTTCGCCGAGGCGCGGCTCAACTCCCCCGCGCTGCGCCGCCTCACCGCCGTCGTGGTCCTGGTGATCGGCACCATCTACGTCGTCCCGCAGTTCCGCACCGCCGGGCTGGTGCTCACCGCCGTCGGCCAGACGCCGTACTGGGTCGGGGTCGTCCTCGCCGGCGCCGCGGTCAGCGTCACGCTCGCGCTCGGCGGGATGCGCGCGGCGACGTACGTCCAGGCGTTCCAGTTCGTCCTCAAGCTGCTGCTGTTCCTCGTCCCGGCGATCTGGCTCGTCCTCCAGGCGGGCGCGGTCAACCGGACCGACGCGCTCAACCCCGTCGAGTTCACCCACTTCGCCCGCGAAACACCGGTGCGCTTCGAAGTCGACGTCACCATGGAGATCCGCGAGCCGACCACCGTGCGGCGCAACGGCGTCCCCGAAACCCTGCCGCCGGGCGAATTCACCGCGCACAGCCAGGACGAGGTCGTGTTCGGCGCGGGCGCGGCGGTCCCGGCCGTCCGCGGCGGCGCCCC
>NZ_JAAGNB010001820.1:0-18863 GCF_010550475.1 Amycolatopsis sp. SID8362 | reverse complement strand
GGGCGCGCGGCTGGCGCTGCCGGACTCCCACGACGAGCTGCGCGCGCTGGCGGAGGAGTTCAACGCGCTGCTGGCGCGGCAGGAGCAGGCGGCCGAGCGGCTCCGGCGGTTCACCGGCGACGCCGCGCACGAGCTGCGGTCGCCGGTCGCGTCGATCCGGGTGCAGGCCGAGGTCGCCGTCACGAACCCGGATCCGGAGCTGTCCCAGGAGACACTGTCGGACATCCTCACCGAAGCCGAGCGGCTGTCGTCGCTGCTGGACGGGCTGCTGTCGCTGGCGCGGTCGGACGCGGGCGAGGTGCCGCCCGCGTCGCCGGTCGAGCTGGTGAGCGAGGTCCGCTCGGCCGTGGCCCGCCTGCCGGCCGAGGCACCGGAGACGCGGGTGAACACGGCGGTGGCGCAGGCCTGGGCGTCGGCCGCGCACGCCGAGGTGGAGCTGGTGCTGGACAACCTGCTGCGCAACGCCTGCCGCTACGCGCGCGCGGAGATCGTGGTGTCGGTGCTGGCGACCCGCTCGACGGTCCGGGTGGTGGTCGACGACGACGGCCCGGGCATCGCGCCGGAGCACCGCGAGAAGGTGTTCGACCGCTTCTACCGGATCGCCGACGACCGGGCTCGGTCCTCCGGCGGAACCGGCCTCGGGCTGGCGATGGTGGCGGAGACCGTCCGGCGGCGCGGCGGGCGCGTCCAGGTGGGCGAGTCCCCGGACGGTGGCGCGCGCTTCGTCGTGGTCTGGCGCGTGGCAGGCGGCGCCGGGGCTTCCGGGTAGATTCCGGGGCTGTGAACGGTGTGATCGTCGGTGCCGCCCTCGTGCGTGCCGGGAAGCTGCTCGCCCAGCAGCGCGCCTGGCCCGCCGACCACGCGGGACAGTGGGAGCTGCCGGGCGGCCGGGTCGAAGCCGGCGAATCGGACGCCTTCGCGCTCGCGCGGGAGTGCAGCGAAGAGCTCGACGTCGTCATCGAGGTCGGGGAGCGCGTCGGGGAGGACGTCGCCCTGCCCGGCGGGAAGGTGCTCCGCATCTACGCGGCTTCGCTCGTTTCGCCCGGCGGGGAGCCGCGGGCCGTCGAGCACCGAGCCGTGCGCTGGCTCGGGCCCGACGACCTCGACGACGTCGACTGGCTGCCCGCCGACCGGATCCTGCTCCCGGCCCTGCGCGCGCTGCTCAGTTAGCCCCGATCATCCGCAGGGCCGCGTCGAGCCGGTGGGAGCCGCGCTCGCGGGCGCGTTCGGCACCCGCCTTGCGGACCCGGCCCAGCTCCGCGACGTCACCGAGCAGCGTTAACGCTCGTTCACGCAGCGGCCGCAGCTCCTCGATCACCGCGTCGGCGACGGCGTCCTTCACCGCGCCGTACGAGGAGAACTCCGCAGCCAGGTCCGCCGGTGACCCGCCCCGGCAGGCGGCCAGGATCTCCAGCAGGTTCGCCATCCCCGGCCGGGTTTCCGGGTCGTGCTCCGGCACCGAACCGCCGTCGGTGACCGCGCGGCGGATCTTGCGGCGGATCTGGTCCGGCTCGTCCAGCGCGAACACCACGCCGGCCGCGTCGCGCGTCGACTTCGACATCTTGCGCGTCGGGTCGGCGAGGTCCTTGACCCGCGCGCCCGCCGGCGGGAGGACCGCCTCGGGGATCGTGAAGACCTCGCCGTACGTGCTGTTGAAGCGCTTGGCGAGCGTGCGCGTCAGCTCGACGTGCTGCCGCTGGTCCTCGCCGACCGGGACCTCGGCCGCGCCCTGGAGCAGGATGTCCGCGGCCATCAGCGCCGGGTACGTCAGCAGCGACAGCCGTACCCCGGCCTGTCCCTTCGACTTCTCCTTGAACTGGATCATCCGCGCGGCTTCGCCGTAGTTGCAGGTGCACTCCAGGACCCAGGTCAGCGCGCCCAGCTCGCGGGCCAGGTCGGACTGGACGAACACCCGCTCGGGCTCGATGCCGGCGGCGATCAGCACGGCCAGCTGCTCGTGTGCCAGTGATCGGAGTTTCGCAGGGTTGTGCGGGGTCGTCATGCCGTGCAGGTCGGCGACGAAGTACAGGTCGTCCGCGCCGCCCTCGAGCGCCCAGCGGCGGACCGCCCCGAGGTAGTTGCCGAGGTGGACGTGACCGGACGGGGTGATGCCGGACAGCTTGCTCATGGGACTTCCTTCCGAGGTGGGACCACCCCGGAGCAGGCATGAAAAAGGCCGCCCGTCCGGGGCGGCCGCTGGTGATCAGCGCAGGACTAGACGGCCGCCGAGGGCGGCCACCAGCTGGCGGTCTGCGCGTGCATGGGACGACTATAGCCCGGTCCGTCACCACTTCGCATCGTCCGGACGCGGACGCGCGCGAACGGAGTTACGGTCTTAGCCATGTATGTCGTCCTGCTGAACTACACGGCCCCGATCGAAGAAATCGACCTGGCACTCCCGGACCACGCCGAGTGGCTGAACAAGCAGTACGAGCACGGCCACTTCCTGGCGTCCGGGGCGCGGAACCCGCGCAACGGCGGCGTGATCATCACGCGGCCGATGTCCCGCGGGAAGCTCGACGCCATCCTGGCGACCGACCCGTTCTGCGTGCAGCACCTCGCGAAGTACGAGGTCATCGAGTTCTCACCGACGAAGACCGCGCCGGAGCTCCGGCTGGTCAACGAGGCCATCCCGCACTAGGCAGCGAGGTCCAGCTTCGCCTTCTTCAGAGCCAATACCGGGCACTTCTTGCAGCGCGGCTTCGACCGGCAGCACTTCTTCTTGACCTTGCCGGCCTTCATCAGCTTGCGCACGACCTTCCGCGGGTCGTCGTGCTTCTTGCCCACGCGCACGCACCTTCCGGATCGGCGACCTTCACCGGGTTTCCACGTTAGGTCAGCCTAAGCGCCAGGGGGGCGTGGGGCCGCTCACAATGGGGTGGCAGGTATCCTGGGTGAGGTCCGCGTGTGACCAGAGCCGGTCACGGGATGCCTGAACGGCTTGCGCGGCCACCCACCCCTTGAAGTTCAGGAGTTCTCGCGTGCCCGCAGCCAGCGCTACCGTCGAAACCGGCCGGCCGACCGGTAAGACCCGGCCCGACCTGCGCAACGTCGCGATCGTCGCCCACGTCGACCACGGCAAGACCACGCTCGTGGACGCGATGCTGCGCCAGTCCGGCGCCTTCGCCGAGCGGGCCGAGGTCGTCGACCGCGTGATGGACTCCGGTGAGCTCGAGCGGGAAAAGGGCATCACCATCCTCGCGAAGAACACCTCGATCCACCGCCAGACGCCCGAGGGCCAGGTGACGATCAACGTCATCGACACCCCCGGCCACGCCGACTTCGGCGGCGAGGTCGAGCGCGGCCTGGCCATGGTCGACGGCGTCGTCCTGCTGGTCGACGCGTCCGAGGGCCCGCTGCCGCAGACCCGTTTCGTACTGCGTAAGACCCTCGAGGCCCGGCTCCCGGTGATCCTGCTGGTCAACAAGACCGACCGGCCGGACGCGCGCATCTCCGAGGTCGTCGAGGAGACCCACGACCTGCTGCTCGAGCTGGCCAGCGACATCGAGGACGCCGACCACGACGCGATCCTCGACCTCCCGGTCGTCTACGCCTCCGCGCGCGCCGGCAAGGCGAGCCTCGAGCAGCCCGCCGACGGCGAGGTCCCCGAGAGCGAGAGCCTCGACCCGCTGTTCGACACGCTGCTGCGGCACGTGCCGCCGCCCGCCGCCGACCTGGACGCGCCGCTGCAGGCGCTGGTCACCAACCTCGACGCGTCGAACTTCCTCGGCCGCATCGCGCTGATCCGCATCCACGCCGGCAAGCTGCGCAAGGGCCAGACCGTGGCCTGGATGCGCGAAGACGGCACGGTGCAGAACGTCCGCATCTCCGAGCTGCTGGTCACCGAGGCGCTCACCCGCGTCCCGGCGACCGAGGCCAGCGCCGGCGAGCTCGTCGCCATCGCCGGCATCCCGGACATCACGATCGGCGACACCCTCGCCGACGTCGACAACCCGGTCGCGCTGCCCCGGATCACCGTCGACGAGCCCGCGATCTCGATGACCATCGGCGTCAACACCTCGCCGCTGGCGGGGCGCAACGGCGGCGACAAGGTCACCGCGCGGCTGGTCAAGGCCCGCCTCGACCAGGAGCTGATCGGTAACGTCTCGATCCGCGTCCTGCCGACCGAGCGCCCCGACACCTGGGAGGTCCAGGGCCGCGGCGAGCTGGCGCTGGCCATCCTCGTCGAGCAGATGCGCCGCGAGGGCTTCGAGCTGACCGTCGGCAAGCCGCAGGTCGTCCTGCGCACGATCGACGGCAAGCTGCACGAGCCGTTCGAGCGCCTCTACATCGACTCGCCGGAGGAGCACCTCGGCGCGATCACCCAGCTCCTGGCCGCCCGCAAGGGCCGCATGGAGGACATGAGCGGCAACGGCACCGGCCGGATCAAGCTGGAGTACGTGCTCCCGTCGCGCGGCCTGATCAGCTTCCGCACCGACTTCCTCACCGAGACCCGCGGCACCGGCATCGCGAACCACGTGTTCGAGGGCTACTTCCCGTGGGCGGGCGAGATCCGCACCCGCCACAGCGGCTCCTTGGTCGCCGACCGGACCGGCCCGGTCACCGCGTACGCGATGATCCAGCTGGCCGACCGTGGCACCTTCTTCGTCGAGCCGGGCGCCGAGGTGTACGAGGGCATGGTCGTGGGCGAGAACCCGCGCTTCGAGGACCTCGACATCAACATCACCAAGGAGAAGAAGCTGACCAACATGCGTCAGTCCTCCGCCGACGTGATGGAGACGCTGGCCCGGCCGCGCAAGATGGGCCTGGAAGAGGCGCTGGAGTTCTGCTCCGTCGACGAGTGCGTCGAGGTCGCGCCGGAGGTCGTCCGGGTCCGCAAGGTCACCCTGGACGTCAACACCCGCGCGAAGGAGCGTTCGCGCGCCAAGAGCCGCGACAACGGCTGATCCGCGAGACCGCGAAAAAGCCTCCCGGCGCGTGCCGCCGGGAGGCTTTTTCGTGCCCTCTTCCGTCACCCCGGGTAGAAAAGCGGCCGACGCGTTGTCACGAAATCCGGTTGCCTTCTCCTTATATCTTTATAGGGCGCCGGACGGCGTGCCCGACCGTTCCGCCGTTCCGGAACGGTCCGGGAACCCGGACGGTGGTCCGCGCGTCCTTCTCCATAGCGGCACGACGGGGCGGTGCGCCCGGCCGATCCGGGTATGGGAATCTCGGTTCCGGCCGCGAAGGCGGTCGTGGGAGCATGGCTGACCCGATCGGCTGAATCTGGGAGGAACGGGGCGTGCGGGTGAATCGCAAGGCGGTGCCGGTACTGGCACTCGCGGCCGTGCTGCTCACCGCGTGCTCCAACACCCCGCCACCCCCGGTGGTGTCCTCGTCGGTGGCGCCGGTGTCGACCACCGGCAAGACGCCGTCGCAGATCGTCGTCGGCGTCGACGACGTGCTCGGCGGGTACAACCCGCACAACCTCGCGGACTCGTCCCAGGTGACCTCGGCGCTGTCGCAGCTGCTGCTGCCCTCGGTGTTCCGCCAGAAGGACGACGGCAGCACCCAGCTCGACAAGAACCTCATGAAGTCCGCCGAGGTGGTCTCGCAGCAGCCGTTCGTGGTCGCCTACGAGATCCGGCCGGACGCGTCGTGGTCCGACGGCGCGCCCATCGCCGCCGAGGACTTCGACTACCTGCGCACGCAGATGCGCGACCAGCCCGGCGTCATCGAGCCGGCGGGCTACCGGCAGATCACCGACCTGCAGTCGCGCGAAGGCGGCAAGCGCGTCGAGGTCACCTTCGCCAAGCCGTACCCCGGCTGGCAGGCGCTGTTCTCCGGCCTGCTGCCCGCCCACCTGCTCAAGGACGCGCCCGACGGCTGGCGCGGCGCGCTCGCGGCGAACTTCCCGGCCGTCGCCGGGCCGTTCTCGATCAAGAGCATCGACACCGCCCGCGGCGAGGTCATCCTCGAGCGCAACGAGCGCTACTGGGAGAAGCCCGCGGCGATCGACCGGATCGTGCTGCGCCGGTCGGACCAGAACACCCTGCTCGCCGCGCTGCAGAGCGGCAACGACCAGTTCGCGCTGGCCCGGACCAGCGGCGACGAGCTCAAGCGGCTCGGCGAGCTCGGCCCGGCCGTGCGGCTGCACACGGTGGCCCGGCCGGTGGTGGCCGGCGTCCTGCTGCGACCGGTCAGCGCCACCCTCCAGGACTCGCGGGTCCGCGCCGGCGTCGCCGCGTTCCTCGACCGGAACAAGCTGATCACCGAGGGCGTCGCCGGTGGCCCGTCGTCGACGCTGCACGCCGACGCCCAGGTCAAGGCGCCTTCGGAAACCGGGTACGCGGCGACCATCCCGCCCGGCCCGCCGACCGCGCCCGACGTCGCCAAGGCCGAGGAGTCGCTGAAGGCGGCGGGCTACGCCAAGACGGCGGGCACCTGGCGCAAGAACGGCAAGGCGCTCTCGCTGGTGATCGCGTCGCCGGGCACCCAGGAGCCGTACGCGTCGATCGCCAAGGAGCTCACCGCCCAGCTCGTCGCGCAGGGCATCGAGGTCAACGCGATCACCCCGCAGCCGCGCGACCTGTTCGGCGGCCTGCTCGCGATGCCGGTCGTCAACGGCGTCCAGCAGCCGACCGGCGACTCGGCGGGCAACGTCGGGATCGACGTCGCGGTCGTGCCGCAGGCGGTCGGCGGCGACCCGGCCTCGGTGCTCGCGTCGACCTTCGGCTGCCGCCCCGAGCAGACGGCCACCGGCGCCGATCCGGCCAAGCCCGTCGTTCCGGGCAATTCGGCCGGGTTCTGCGACCCGGCGCTGCAGCCGTCGATCGACGCGGCGCTGTCCGGATCGACGCCCGCCACCGAAGCCCTCACCACCCTTGAGCCTGAACTTTGGCGCCAGAACGTGGTGGTCCCGTTGTTCCAATTGGCTGACACCCTGGCGATCGGGTCGGGCATCTCGGGCGTCACGCCAGGTCCCCCCATGGTGGGCCCATTCGGGTCCGCGGTGAACTGGACTCGCGGCCCGAAGTAATCGCGCGACTACGCATTCAGTACTACCGGGTGATCTTCACCGACGCCTTCGAGTGGGTGACTTTGAATCCGTGAGGTAACCGTCGTATTTCTGGACGTCCACTGGAAGTCACCCTTTGGTCACGATCGACCCTGAACTGGTGACTGTCGGTGCTTTTCCTTTCTAGCGTGCTCCCGCAGTGCGCCAGTTGAGTGTCGCTTGGCGTGTCGTAGGCTCCGGCCCATCCAAACCGGAGCGGTGTGGGCCCTTGTCCCGATATTCAAGGGCCCAGTGCTAGGAGGGCACACTTCATGAGGAGATCCAAAGCAGTCTCCGCTTTGTCGCTCGTCGCCGGCGCTTCGCTGCTGCTGAGCGCCTGCAGCGGTGGTGATTCGGGTTCGGGCAGCACCGATCAGAACGGATCGTCGACCGACGTCAAGTCGATGGCTGCCGGCAAGGCCGAGACCGGTGACCTGTTCAAGCTCGCGGACACCCCGGGGTACGACGGCACGGTCACGATCGGTATCGACGACGGGTACTCGGGGTACAACAACCAGACCCCGGACACCAACAGCTCGTACAACAACTACGTCCTGACCGCGGTGCTCTCCGGTACGTTGAAGCTCGACGGCAACAACAAGGTGCTGCTGAACAACGACGTCTTCGAGTCGTGGGACGTCACGCAGAAGGACCCGCAGCAGGTCACCTACAAGATCAAGCCGAACGTCAAGTGGTCGGACGGGCAGGCGTACGACTGCAAGGACCTGTACCTGGCGTGGCTGTCGCAGAGCGGCCTGGCGAAGGGCCCGGACGGCAAGAACCCGTTCAACTCGGCCTCGACCACCGGGTACTCGCTGATCAAGACCGCGACGTGCAAGGACAACCTGACCTTCGTCACGGACTACAGCGAGCCCTACCTGGACTACAAGGGCCTGTTCAACGCGCCGGCGATCATGCCCGCGCACGTCCTCGAGGCCAAGACCGGCATCGCGGACATCACGAAGCTGGCCCCGACCGGCGACCCGGCGCAGATCAAGGCCGCCGGTGACTTCTGGTCGAACGAGTGGAAGGGCTTCAAGGCGGACATCATGCCGTCGTCGGGCCCGTACAAGATCACCGCGTTCGACGCCAACCAGAAGGCCGTCACCCTCGAGAAGAACCCGATGTGGGTCGGCGGCAAGGGTGGCCCGTCGAAGATCGTCATCCGCGCCATGGAAGACACCAAGGCGATGGCGACCGCGCTGCAGAACGGTGAGATCGACGTCGCGGCGTCGACCCAGCCGGACGCCACCGCGGCCCAGACGATGAAGGGCCTCGCGGCCCAGGGCGTGACCTACGGTTCGGCCTCGCAGCTGACCTACGAGCACCTCGACCTGAACTTCAAGCGCATGTTCGCCGACAAGGACCTCCGCAAGGCGTTCCTCGAGTCGGTCAACCGCAAGGAGATCACGGACAAGCTGCTCAAGGAGGTCCAGGCGGACGCGGAGCCGCTGAACAGCGTCGTCTTCTTCCAGGGTGAAGAGGGCTACACCGACCTGTACAGCAGCAAGGCGGGCCTGGGCGCCGACGCGGCGGCCAAGACGCTGACCGACGCCGGCTGGGTCAAGGGCGGCGACGGCATCTTCGCGAAGAACGGTGTGCGTGCCTCGTTCAAGATCACGCACAACCAGAACGCGCGCCGCAGCCAGACCGTCGAGATCATCATCTCGCAGGCCAAGGCGGCCGGCATCGAGGTCAAGGACGAGACCGACGCCAACTTCCTCAAGGGTGGCCGCGTCTCGACCGGTGACTACGACGTCGCGCTGTTCGGCTGGTCGGCCCAGCCCTTCAAGGCGGAGTCGAAGTCGATCTACGTCTGCCCGGACAAGGGTGGCGAGCAGAACTACCAGGCTCTGTGCGACCCGAAGATCGACGACGCCTACAACGCCGCGGTGAAGGCCACCGACGAGCAGGTCAAGGTGCAGAAGTACCAGGAGGCCGACAAGGCCATCGCCGACGACTACGCGACCCTGCCGCTGTTCCAGACGCCGAGCATGTGGGCGTTCAAGGGCATCGACCGCGTCTACATGCAGTCGTACGACGGTGTGCTGTGGAACGTCGGCGAGTGGGAGCAGAAGAAGTAGGGCTCGTCCCGCCTCTTCTTTCCCCTCGCTCCAGATGACCTGGGAGGTACCGGGGTCCGGCCACAAGCCGGGCCCCGGTACCCACCGGAAGTAGCTGTTGACCGTAGGGTTACCGCCACTACGGTAGACAACCGGGTAGCGGTCCAGCGCACTTCTGACGACCAGGCCCGGATGAGGAGCAGTTCGTTGAACCTGGTGATCTACATCCTTCGCCGTTTGGCGATATCGATTCCCGTCCTGCTGGTCGGGACTTTCTTGTGTTTCGTCATGGTCGCCGGAACCGGTGACCCGCTGGGCGAACTGCGCCAGAACCCGCAGATCAGCAAGGAGGCGCTGGCCGCCACGGCCGCCAAGCTCGGTCTCGACCAGGGCATCATCCCGCGCTACTTCACGTGGCTCGGTGACTTCCTGACCGGCGACTGGGGCATCTCCATCGCGCAGGGCAACGCCCTCGCGCCGGTGGCTCCCAAGGTGATGGCCGCGCTCGGCGTCACGTTCAAGCTGGTCGTCGGCGCCGAGATCCTCGCGCTGATCATCGGCATCATCGTCGGCGTCCTCGCGGCGGTGAAGCAGTACTCGATCATCGACTACATCGCGACCACCCTCGCCTTCCTGCTCTTCTCGATGCCGATCTTCTGCATCGCGATCGTGCTGAAGCGCTACGCGATCGAGATCAACGGCTGGGTCCGCGACCTCGGCCTGTCCGACGTCCTCGGCAACCCGTGGCTGCGCACGACCAGCCCGGAGCAGTTGCGGACCGACGGCGTCGGGGACTTCATAACCAGCACCATCGGCGCGTACCTGCTGCCGACGCTGTCGATCATGGCGATCAGCTTCGCCGCGTACAGCCGGTTTCAGCGCGCCTCGATGCTCGAGGTCATGGGCTCGGACTACGTGCGCACCGCGCGCGCCAAGGGCCTGGCGAACGGCCGGGTCATCTTCCGGCACGCGTTCCGCAACGCGCTGATCCCCGTGACGACGTTGTTCTCGGTGAACTTCGGCTCGGTCCTCGCCGGCGCGATCATCACCGAAACGGTCTTCAACTGGCACGGCATGGGCACGCTGCTGGTGGAAGCGGTCACGAAGAACGACACCCAGGTCATGATGGGCTGGCTCGTCGTGATCGCCTCCCTCGTGATCATCGCCAACCTGATCGCCGACCTGATGTACGGCATCCTGGACCCGAGGATTCGCGTTGGCTGACTTGAACTCTCTTCTCGCGACCGAAACCGCCGCGGCCGACGGCACGCTGCCGGCGGACGCGCTGCCGGAACCGCGCAGCCAGGGCAAGCTGGTCCTGCGGAAGTTCCTGCACCACAAGCTGGCGATGGCCTCGACGGCGGTGCTGGTCCTGATCGTGCTGATCAGCATCCTGATGCCGATCTTCTGGAAGCACAGCTACCAGGACAGCTCGTTCCCGTCCTTCGCCAAGCCGAGCGGGGACTTCCCGCTCGGCACGACCCAGGTCGGCAAGGACATGGTGTCGCAGGTGCTGCGCGGGACGCAGTACTCGCTGCTGATCGCGCTCACCGTGTCGATCCTCGCCACCGTGATCGGTGTCGTGTTCGGCGCGGTCGCCGGCTACCTGCGCGGGTTCACCGACTCGGCGATCTCCCGGGTGACGGACCTGTTCCTGATCATCCCGCAGATCGCCGCGGCGGCCATCCTCGCCAAGGTGTTCGGCGGCGGTACCTGGTACATCGTCGCGCTGGTGCTGTCGGCGTTCGCGTGGATGCCGATCGCCCGGATCACCCGTGCCGAAGCGATGTCGCTGGCCCAGCGCGAGTTCGTCGACGCGGCGCGCGCTTCCGGGGCCGGCGTCGTCCGGATCATCTTCAAGCACCTCGTGCCGAACATGGTCGGCAGCATCACGGTCAACGCGACCCTCGCGGTCGCGCAGGCCGTGCTGGCGGAAGCCGCGCTGTCCTTCATCGGCCTGGGTGTCCAGCTGCCCGACACCTCGCTGGGCCGCGTCATCCTGGAGAACTACGCCCAGCTGCAGACACGGCCGGCGCTGTTCTTCGGGCCGTTCATCGTGCTCGTGCTGATTTCACTGACGATCAACTTCATCGGTGACGGTCTTCGCGACGCCTTCGACCCGCGCCAGCGGAGAATGAAGGCCTGAACGCACGACGCGGGGGTGACCGGGGTTCCGGTCACCCCCGCGCTCGTTCTCGCCGCGGGATCGCCGGACCTGGGGGTTTCGGATGAACCTTGTGCTCTACGTGCTCAGACGGCTGGCGATCTCCATCCCGGTCATGCTGGTCGGCACGTTCCTCTGCTTCGTCATGGTGGCCAACACCGGCGACCCGCTGGGCGAGCTGCGCAGCAAGCCCGGCATCAGCGCGGCGGCGATCGCCGACACCGAGCACAAGCTCGGTCTCGACCAGAGCGTCGTCGCCCGCTACTTCACCTGGCTCGGCCACTTCCTGAGCGGCGACTGGGGCATCTCGATCGCCCAGGGCAACGCGTTCACGCCGGTGGCGCCGAAGGTGATGGCGGCGTTCAACGTGACGCTGGAGCTGGTGCTGACCGCGTCCGTGCTGGCGCTCTTCTTCGGCGTGCTGGTCGGCGTGCTGGCCGCGGTCAAGCAGTACTCGATCTGGGACTACGCCGCGACGACGCTGGCGTTCCTGATGTTCTCGATGCCCATCTTCTGCGTGGCGATCGTGCTGAAGGGCTACGCGATCCGCGCCAACATCTGGGTCCGCGACCTCGGCCTGGCCGACGTCCTCGGTGACCCGTGGCTGCGCACGACGAGCCCGGAGAGCCTGTCGGCGACCGGGGTGGGCGACGCGCTCGCGAAGTACGTCGGCGCGTTCCTGCTGCCGACGCTGTCCATCATGGCCATCACGTTCGCCGCGTACAGCCGGTTCCAGCGCGCGTCGATGCTGGAGGTGCTGGGCGCCGATTACGTGCGCACAGCGCGCGCCAAGGGCGTCTCGAACAGCCGCGTGATCTGGCGGCACGCGTTCCGCAACGCGCTGATCCCGGTGATGACGCTGTTTTCGGTCAACTTCGGCGCCACGGTGACGGGCGCGATCATCACGGAGACGGTGTTCAACTGGCACGGCATGGGCACGCTGCTGGTCGAAGCGGTCAACAAGAACGACCCGCAGGTGCTGATGGGCTGGCTGGTGGTGATCGCGGCGAGCGTGGTGATCGCGAACCTGATCGCGGACCTGCTGTACGGCATCCTGGACCCCCGCATCCGCGTGGGCTGAGCGCGCTCACCACAGCTCGGCAGCGGCGGCCACCCGGTCGCGGAAGGCTCGGGCGTCCCCGGCCGGCAGGGCGTGGGCGACGAGGTCCAGGACGTGGCGCAGCTCGTCCGGATCGGGGCAGCACCGAAGGACTCCGCAGCCGGACGCCGGATCCCACAGGCGGTGGAACGGGTGGCGCACGAACGCTTCCCAGGCTCGCAGCGCCTCGGCCGCGGCCCCGGGCCACAGCCGCGTGCGTTCGAGGCGGACGAGGCTCGCCAGCCCCCGCGGTGAGAGGCCGCTGAGCGTGGGGACCCGCTCGCCCGCCGCACGGCGGCGAGGGGAGTCCGCGCGGACCCGGGCCGGCGGTCTACGCGCCATCGCCCTTTCGCGTGGTCGACATGGACTGATTTTCGCACAGCGAAAGGCCCCTGCCTGTAGCCAGGCAGGGGCCTTTTCGTCCGGGTCAGAGCCTCAGTCGGCCACCGGGGCCAGCCGGCCGGCCTCCCAAGCCGCGCGGCGCTCGGCCTGCAGGATCGGGTCCGCGACCGGGGCCGCCGACAGCAGGCGCTTCGTGTACTCCTGCTGCGGCGAGTGCAGCACCTGGTCACGCGTACCGACCTCGACCAGCTTGCCGTGCTGCATCACCGCGACGCGGTCGGCGAGCAGGTCGACCACCGCGAGGTCGTGGCTGATGAACAGGCACGCGAACTGCAGCGACTGCTGCAGGTCGAGGAACAGGTCCAGCACGCGGGCCTGCACCGAGACGTCGAGCGCCGAGGTCGGCTCGTCCGCGATGAGCAGCGCCGGGTCGAGGGACAGCGCGCGGGCGATGGCCACGCGCTGGCGCTGGCCGCCGGAGAGCTCGTGCGGGTAGCGGTTCATGTAGTGCCCGCCCAGCTCGACCTTGTCGAGCAGCGCGCGCACCCGCGACGACAGCTCCTTGCCGGAGAGCACCTTGTGCAGCACCATCGGCTCGGCGATCGACTCGCCGATCGTCATCTTCGGGTCCAGCGTGGACGCCGGGTCCTGGAACACGATCGAGAAGAACCGGCGAAGCGGGCGGATCTCCTTCGCCGACATCGTCGTGATGTCCTTGCCCGCGATCGAGATCGTGCCCTGGGTCGCGCGCAGCAGGCCGACGGCGCAGCGGCCGACGGTCGACTTGCCGGAACCCGACTCGCCCACCAGGCCGACGATCTCGCCCTTGGCGATGGTCAGCGAGACGTCGTCCACCGCGCGGTTCTTCGCCTGGCCGCGGCGGCCCGGGTACTCGAGCACGAGGTTCTTGATCTCGAGGGCCGGCGCGGCCTCCTCGATCACGGCCTCCAGCTCGGCGTCGGCCAGCCGGATCTCCTCGGCGATCTTGGCGGCCTCGGAGCTGTCGGCGTCGATGCCCGTGTCGTCGAGCAGCCGGCGGCCCTCGGGGCGCTGGCCGAGCACCGGCACCGCGGCGAGCAGCCGCCGGGTGTAGTCCTCCTTCGGCGACGCGAACAGCTCGCGCACCGGCGCCTCTTCCACGATCTCGCCCTGGTACATGACGATGACGCGGTCGGCCATGTCGGCGACGACGCCCATGTCGTGGGTGATCAGCACGATCGCCGTGTCGAGCGTGTCGCGCAGCTTGCGCAGCAGGCCGAGGATCTCGGCCTGGACCGTGACGTCGAGCGCGGTGGTCGGCTCGTCGGCGATGATGACCTTCGGGTCGCAGGAGATCGCCATGGCGATCACGACGCGCTGGCGCAGACCGCCGGAGAGCTGGTGCGGGTACTGCTTGAACCGCAGCTCCGGGTTCGGGATGCCGACCATGTCGAGCAGCTCGACCGCGCGCTTGTCCGCGGCGGCCTTCGAGATGTCGAGGTGCGAGCGGAGGGACTCGCGCAGCTGCCAGCCGACCGTGTAGACCGGGTTCAGCGCGGTCATCGGCTCCTGGAAGATCATCGCGACCTGGTTGCCGCGGATCTTCTGCATGTCCTTCTCTTTGAGGTCCGCCAGGTTGCGCTCGCCGAGGCGCAGCTCGCCGGCGATCCGGCTGGTCTTGGGCAGCAGGCCCAGCACCGACATCGACGTGACGGACTTGCCGGACCCGGACTCCCCGACCACGGCGACGATCTCGCCGGGCTGCACGTCGAACCCGATGCCCTTGACGGCGTTCACGACGCCGTCCTCGGTCTGGAACGACACGCTGAGGTCGGAGATCGACAGAACGGATCCGGACACGCCGGCGACGTCCGCCGAAGTTGCTTCAGTGCTCACCAAGATGCCCTTCGTGGGGGTACAGACGATCGCGACGCGGCGGTCGCGACTCGCGCGAGGATAACCGAGGGTGTCCCCGACGAAGGTCGGAGCACGGGAATTACGCTCAACCCGTGATCTCCCCGGTACCGCGCAGGCTGCTGCTCGTCCACGCCCATCCCGACGACGAGAGCATCACCACCGGCGCCACGATCGCACGATACGCCGCCGAAGGCGCCGAGGTGACCGTGGTGACCTGCACGTTGGGCGAGGAAGGCGAGATCATGCCGGGCCTGGCGGAGCTGTCCGGGCTGGGCGCCTGGGCCGCCGACCAGCTGGGCGGCTACCGCGTCAGCGAGCTGAAGGCCGCGTGCGCCGCGCTGGGGGTGTCACGGCACCGTTACCTCGGCGGGATCGGCCGGTGGCGCGATTCGGGCATGGCGGGCACGCCGTCGGCGTCGCACCCGCGGGCGTTCACCGGCGGCAGCGCCGAAGAGCAGGCCGCGCAGCTGGCGGAGGTCCTCGACGAGGTGCGCCCCCAGGTCGTCGTCACCTACGACGCGTTCGGCGGCTACGGCCACCCCGACCACATCCGCGCGCACGAGATCACGATGGCGGCGGCGCCGGGGGCGGAGTCGGTGGCGCGGGTGTTCCACACGGTGGCGTCGAAGAACGCGGTGCGCACCGGGTTGAGCGCGCTGCGTGCCGGCGCGCCCGAATACGGCGTCCCGGCCGACGAAGAGCTGCCCACGACCCCGGACGACGAGATCACGACGGTGCTCGACGTCGCCGCGCACGTCCCCGCGAAGGTGGCGGCGCTGCGCGCGCACGCGACACAGCTGGCCGTCGTCGACGGTCCCGTCCCGTACTTCGCGCTGACGAACGAGGTCGCCCAGCCGATCGCGGCGGAGGACTACTTCGTGCTCGCGCACGGTCCCGCCGAGGGCGCGGCGGACGACCTGTTCGGCGGACTGTGACCGTGGAGCCGCTGACCTGGGAGCAACGGCTGTTCCTGCTGCTGCTCGGCTTCGACACGGTCCTGCTGGCGATCCTGGAGCTGTTCTTCCTGCCGCTGCGCATCGGCGTCGTGCCGCTGCCGGTGACCGTCCTGGTGGGCGCCGTCACCACGCCGTGGCTGGTGTCGACCACGGCGAAGCTGGTGCGGCCCGCTCTTTCGTGGGTACCCCTGGCCGTGTGGGTGCTCGTCGTGTTCGGGGTCGGCATGCTGGGTCCCGGCGGCGACTTGGTGCTGATCCAGGATTGGCGGGCGCTGCTGCTGCTCGGCGCGAGCGCGCTGCCGGGTGCGCTGGTGCTCGGCGGCGGGCTGGGCCGTGCGGTGGGAAGGGGAGCGGGACGTGGCTGAGGCGATCTCCGACAAGCAGGTCGTGGCGGTGCTGCGGCCGTTCGTGCGCGCGTGCGGGCCGATGCTGGACGCGCTGCGCGAGTCCGACCCGTTCGGCCTGCAGGCCCGCGCGGCGGACGACCTCGCCGAGGTCGAGACCGGCCTGAAGGCGAAGCTGATCCACGGCGTGACGTCGGTGAAGGTCCCCGGCACGGCGGCGTGGGCCCGGATGACCGGCTACGACCGGTCGAGCTGGTGGATGAACCGCGTCGGCCGCTTCACGGCGCTGCTGACGTCGATCCCGGGCCTCGGCGGCGCATTGGCCGACCGGCTGCCGGTGCAGGACGCGCTGGGCGCGGCGTCGCAGGGGCTGCTGCTGTGCGCCATCGCGGGCGAGTACGGCGTCACGGACGTCGGTACGCGCGTGCGGCTCATCGCTTGGGTGCTCTTCGAGCGCGACATCGACGCGGACCTCGCGGCGGGCAGGCACCCGGAGCACGACGAGGCCGCGGAGGCGGACGAAGCCGCGAAGCTGACCGAGGAGCTGACGGCGTCGGAGAAGAAGCACGGCAAGGCGACGGTCAAGGCGGCCGGCCGCACGCTGTGGCGGCTCGGGCGCGGGCTGCTCGGGATCACCGGCGAACTGGAGAAGCGCCCGCGCGGCAACTTCCTGCACCGTGCGATCGGCATGTTGCCGGTCGTCGGCGCGGCGGGCGACTACCTCGGCGAGCGGTCGGGGCTGCGGGTGGCCTGGAAACGGGCGCACATCTGGCTGACGGAGCACCGCACCTGAGCTTCCCGTGCGGCGCTCCCGCCAAACCTCAGTTCCAGAACTGGAAGACGCTGAACCCGATCTGCGCACCGTCCACATAGCCCCCGAAGGCGCCGAAGATCGAGTACGAGGCGTTCCACAGGAGCGCGTTCGCCGGCTTGATGAACCACAGGATCCCGAACAGGATGATCGGCGCCCACGGGCGGACCTGCGCGCCGATCTCCCGGGCGCGCGGGGGCAGGTACGGCTCGATCGCGCCCCAGCCGTCGAGGCCGGGGATCGGGAGGATGTTGAGGATGAACGTCACGATCTGCAGCAGCGCCAGGTAGGACATCGCGATCACGAGGCCGCCCGCCATCGGGACCAGCGCGACCACCAGCGCCAGCGCCGCGCCGACCGCGAGGTTGCTCAGCGGGCCCGCCAGCGAGACCCACGACGACGTCCCGCGCGAGCGCAGCGCGCCGCGGTTGATCCAGACCGCGCCGCCGGGGAGCGGGATGCCGCCGATGATGAGGAAGATCAGCGGCAGGACGATCGACAGGACCGGGTCGGTGTACTTCCGCACGTCCAGCGTGAGGTAACCCTTGTGGGCGACGCTGTAGTCGCCGCCGCGGTAGGCGACCATCGCGTGGCCGAACTCGTGCAGCGACAGCGACGCCACCCAGCCGGCGGCGACGAAGATCACGACGCCCGCGATGAGCAGCGGGTCGCGGTCGCGGACGAAAACGGTGTTGATGTCACCGAACGCGGCCATCGCCCCGCCGGCGACGGTGAGCGCGAGGATGCCGAGGAAGACCGGGCTGGGGCGCACTGCTGACTTCTGCACGAGTCCCAGTCTTCCGTATGCCCGGTGTGAAGTTACCGGCGTGTCCCCTTGCGCGATCGGGCTCCGACGTCCCCCGAACTCGCTACTCCGCTTGACCTGACCGCACTACACGGGTGTAATCACAGTGATGTCATTCGCCGCCAGAGGGGGCGGCGAGTGTCGTTTCACCACCGCCAGCCTGGGGAGTGCTAGGGAGCGAGGAGGCGGACGTGCGGTTGGAAGCCGATGGTAAGGAATGGGGGCACGTCATGGGTTGGGGCGAGATCCCGGAGCAGGCTCTGGGAGATCTCACCGAGCTCATCGATGCCACCGAGGAAGAGCAGGATTGGCAGGAACGCGCCCTGTGCGCGCAGACGGACCCGGAGGCGTTCTTCCCCGAGAAGGGCGGTTCCACCCGCGAAGCCAAGCGGATCTGCCTGGGCTGCGAGGTCAAGGACGAGTGCCTTGAGTACGCGCTGGCCCACGACGAGCGCTTCGGCATCTGGGGCGGTCTGTCCGAGCGGGAGCGCCGCAAGCTGAAGAAACGCGTCGTTTGAGGGGGAGTCACCGGTGATGCGTCGCGTCACCGGTGATTCCACGTGGTGAACGCTCAGCGTGGGTTCACCACCGGGTGACGGACCGGGGCCGTAGGGTGGCCGCACCGACCCGCCGCCTGATCTGGAGCGTTCGTTGCCCCGCACCGCCGCGCCGCCCGTCCTGCGCACCGCGCCCGTTCTGGCCATTGTGGTCTGTCACAACGGTGAGAACTGGCTGCCGCTGGCGCTTTCTTCGTTGCGCCGCAGCACCGTCCGGCCCCGGCACGTGCTCGCCGTCGACACCGGATCCACCGACGCGACCCCGCGGCTGCTCGCCGAAGCGGCCGAGGACGCCGGGTCGGATTCTTCTCCCGTGCTGTCCGGCGTCATCACACTTTCGAGCGACACCGGCTTCGCGGCCGCGGTCGCCGAAGCCGTCGAGCACGCCACCGAACGCTGGGGCGACCCCGGCTCGTGGCTGTGGCTGCTGCACGACGACTGCGCGCCCGAGCCGGACTGCCTCGACGAACTCCTGCGCGTCGCCACGAAAACGCCGTCGGCGACGGTGCTCGGCGCACTCGGGCTCGACTGGACCGATCCACGGCTGATCGTCGAAGCCGGCCTGTCCACCGACGCGTCCGGGCACCGCCAGCAGATCGCCGCGCTCGGCGACGAACCGGCGGAGGTACTCGCCGTGCCCAGCGCGGGCTCCCTCGTGCGCCGCGACGCCTGGGACGACCTCGGCGGCTTCGACCGCGGATTCCCGTTGCTGCGCGAGGATCTCGACTTCGGCTGGCGCGCCAACGCCGCCGGCGGGCTCGTCCTTTCGGTGCCGACCGCGCGGGTCCGGCACGCGCGCGCCGTCACGACCGGCCGGCGCGCGGCGGAC
>NZ_JAAGNB010001762.1:0-13378 GCF_010550475.1 Amycolatopsis sp. SID8362 | reverse complement strand
AGCGCCGTCGTGGTCAGGTCGACCAGCCGGTCCGCCGGCAGGCCCGCGGCGCTCAGCGCCCGGAGCGCGCCGAGCCGCCGGTCGCGGACCTGACCGACCGAAGTGTGGTTGCCGATGAACGCGATCCGCTCGTGGCCCTGCTCGATCAGGTGCCGCACGGCGATCTCCCCGCCGTAGACGTCGTCCACCGCGACCGAGCAGTGCGTGGTGCCGCCGGGCGTGCGGTCGACGACGACCACCGGCGTGCCGCGCAGCGCGATCTCGTGCAGCAGCGGGGCGTCCGGGTCGACCGGCGTGATGAGGATGCCCTGCACGCGCTGCTGTTCGAGGCGCCCGAGGTAGGCCGCCTCCCGCGTGGGCTGGTGCGCGCTGTTGCAGAGGAACAGCGAGAGGTCGCCCGCGTCGGCGGCGTCCTCCATGCCGGCGGCGACGTCGGTGAAGAACGGGTTGCTGCCGTCGAGCATGACGTAGGCCAGCACGCGGCTGCGCCCGGCGCGCAGCTGCCGCGCGGACTCGTTGCGCACGAAGCGGAGTTCCGCCATCGCGGCCTCGACCTTCGCGCGGGTCGCGGGGCTGACCCGGTCGGGCCGGTTGAGCACGTTCGACACCGTGCCGAGGGAGACGCCGGCCGCCGCGGCGACGTCCTTGATGCCCGCCGCTCTCGGCTCGGCGCCGGACTCCTGGACCGTCATCGGACCCCCTCATTGAAACGTAATATCGCCACGAACTGCCGGCGTACGAAGCCGTTCGGCCACGGTTCGGCCGATTCATTGACTTGCTCTTCTGTCGCATAGTAGCGTCACCGCGCCAGGTTTGTGAAACCTTTCAATCCGGAGGTCGCGATGACGCGGCAGGACCCGGGCCCAGCCCCTCTGCTGGAGGTGCGCGGCGTGACGAAGTCGTTCGGCGCCGTCGCGGCGGTCGCCGGCGTGAGCTTCGGGCTGCACGCCGGCGAAGCCCACGCGCTGGTGGGGGAGAACGGCGCCGGCAAGTCCACGATCGTGAAGATGCTCGCCGGGGTGCACAAACCCGACGACGGCACCTTGCTCCTGGACGGCAGGCCGGTCGAGTTCGGCTCCCCGGCCGACGCGAAAGCCGCCGGCATCGCGGTGATCTACCAGGAACCCACGCTCTTCCCCGACCTTTCCGTCGCGGAGAACATCGTGATGGGCCGCCACCCGCGCACCACGCTCGGCCGGATCGACCGGGCGGCGATCCGCGCCGAGGCCGAGCGCCTCTTCGCCCGCCTCGGCGTCCGGATCGACCCGGCCCGCCCCGCGCGCGGCCTGTCCATCGCCGACCAGCAGATCGTCGAGATCGCCAAGGCGCTCAGCGCCGACGCCCGCGTGCTGGTGATGGACGAGCCCACCGCCGCGCTGACCCAGATCGAGGTCGAACGGCTCTTCAGCGTCGCCCGCACCCTGCGCCAGGAAGGCGCGGCGATCATGTTCATCTCCCACCGCTTCGAGGAGATCACCGAGCTCTGCCAGCGCGTCACGATCATGCGCGACGGCCGGCACGTCTCCACCGACCTGCTCGAAGACGTCACCGTCGACGAAATGGTGAAGCGGATGGTCGGCCGCGACCTCGACGCGCTGTACCCCAAGCAGGACGTCGAACCCGGCGCGGTCGTGCTGGAAGTCGAAGGCCTGGCCCGGGAAGGCGTCTTCCGCGACATCTCCTTTTCGGTGCGGGCGGGGGAGATCGTCGCGTTCGCCGGGCTCGTCGGCTCCGGCCGCTCCGAAGTCGTCCAGGCCGTCTTCGGCGTCGACGAGCGCGACGCGGGTGTGGTCAAGGTGAGCGGCAAGAAGCTCAAGCCGCACTCGTCGCGGGCCGCGATGGGCGCCGGGATGGCGCTGGTGCCCGAGGACCGCCGCCAGCAGGGCCTGATCATGGACCTGTCGATCGAGCGGAACGTGACGCTGCCGCGGTCCCGCGCGCTCTCGAAGCTCGGCTTCCTGACCGGCGCGAGCGAACGGCAGGAAGCCCGCCACTGGACCGAACGGCTGCGCACCAAGTACCGCCGCCTCGGCGACCCCGTCGGCACGCTGTCCGGCGGCAACCAGCAGAAGGTCGTCCTCGCCAAGTGGCTCGCGATGGCGCCGAAGGTGCTGATCGTGGACGAACCGACCCGCGGCATCGACGTCGGCACCAAGGCCGAGGTGCATCGGCTGATGTCGGCGCTGGCCGCCGAGGGCGTCGCGATCGTCATGGTGTCGTCGGAACTGCCCGAGGTGCTCGGCATGGCCGACCGTGTCCTCGTGATGCGGGAGGGCCGGATCGTGGCCGAGCTCCCGCGCGCCGACGCGACCGAGGACGCCGTCATGTTCGCCGCGATGGGCCAGGGAGCCGCCGCATGACCGCGACGAAGGAGGCACCCGTGACCAGGGAGCCGGCAGTCCACTCCGGACGGTCGTGGACCGCGAACGTCTTCAAGGCCCGCGAATCCGGCATCGCCGGAGCGCTGATCGTCCTGGTGGCGTTCACCGCGACGCAGAACTCCCGGTTCCTGTCCGGGCAGAGCATCCGCGACATCCTGCTGGGCACCGCGATCCTGGCCGTGCTCGCCGTCGGGCAGGCGGTCGTGATGATCACCCGCAACATCGATCTCTCGGTCGGCTCGGTGCTCGGCCTGTCGGCGTTCGCCGTCGGCACGCTGATGAAGGACAACCCCGGCCTGCCGGTGATCGTCGCCGTCCTCGCCGGCGTCGCCGTCGGCGCGGTGTGCGGGCTCCTCAACGGCGCGCTCGTGCGGTTCGGCCAGGTGCCCGCGCTGGTCGTCACCCTCGGCACGCTGTACGCCTTCCGCGGCGTCAGCTACTTCTGGGCCGGCGGCCAGCAGATCAACGCGGACAAGCTGCCCGCGTCCTTTTTGGACTTCGGCACGGCGTCGCTGCTCGGCGTGCCGTGGCTGGTCCTGATCGCGCTGCTGGTGCTGGTGGCCGCCGGGATCGTGCTGCGCAGCTACCCGGCCGGGCGCGAGCTGTACGCGATGGGGTCGAGCCCGCAGGCCGCGCAGCTGGCCGGCATCCGGGTCGGCCGCAACACCATCGCCGCGTTCCTCGTCAGCGGCGCCCTCGCCGGGCTTGCCGGCGTCCTGTTCGCGGCCCGCTTCGGCACCGTGGACGCGGCCGCCGGCACCGGCTACGAGCTCAACGTCGTCGCCGCGGCCGTCGTCGGCGGGGTGGCGGTGTTCGGCGGCAGCGGCTCGGTCTGGGGCGCGGGCCTCGGCGCGCTCCTGCTGACCGTGATCGGCAGCGCGCTGGCCGTGCTCGACATCAACCAGTTCTGGCAGCAGGCCATCGTCGGCGCGCTGATCCTGCTGGCCATCGGCGCCGACCGGCTGGTCGCCGTCCGGGTCGCGAAGGCACTGAAGAAGAGGGATTCCCATGTCTGAAACGGGGAACCGGTTCGGCAGGCTGCTCACCTGGGACGCCGCCGTCGTGCTCGTCACGGTGATCGTGCTGGTCGTGGCCTCCGGCGCGGTCGAGAACTTCGGCACCAGCCGCAACTTCACGTTCCTGCTGCTCGATCTCCTCCCGATCGCGCTGGTCGCGCTGCCGATGACGTTCATCATCGTGACCGGCGAGATCGACCTCTCGGTGGCGAGCACGCTCGGGCTGACGTCGGCGGTGATGGGGTCGCTGTGGGACGCGGGCCTGTCGATCGAAACGATCATCCCGCTGTGCATCGTGCTCGGCGCGGTCCTCGGCGCGCTCAACGGCTTCTTCGTCACCGTGCTGAAACTGCCCTCGCTCGCCGTCACCATCGGCACGCTCGCGCTGTACCGCGGCCTGGCGTTCGTGGTCCTCGGCGACGGCGCGGTCGCGGACTTCCCGCGGGCCTACACGAGCTGGGTCACCGGCACCATCGGCGACGGCCCGATCCCGAACGTCCTGCTCCCGCTGGTCGTGGCGGCGATCGTCTTCGGGATCGTGCTGCACGCGACCCCGATCGGCCGCGGCGTCTTCGCGGCGGGCGCGGGTGAACAGGCGGCCCGGTTCGCCGGCATCCGCACCGGGCGGCTCAAGTTCTGGCTGTACGTCGTCAGCGGCGCGGTCGCCGGGCTCGCCGGGGTGCTGTGGACCCTGCGGTACTCCAGCGCCCGCGCCGACAACGGCTTCGGCCTCGAACTCGCCGTCGTGGCCGCCGTGCTGCTCGGCGGCGTGTCCATCTTCGGCGGCAAGGGCACGCTCCCCGGCGTGCTCGCCGGGGTGGTCCTGCTGGCGTCCCTGCAGAACGCGCTGCGCCTGCAGGACGTGTCCAACGAGGCCCTCAACATCGTGACCGGCGTGCTCCTCATCGTGTCGGTCCTGCTCCCCAACATCGTGACTTCGGCGCGCACGGCAGTGCGACGCCGACGGCAAGCGGTAACCCCGGAAAGGTGACGAAGATGTCCCGACGGTTCCTCACCGGTGCGGTCTCGGCCGGGCTGGTGCTGGTCCTGGCCGCCTGCGGCGGCACGACCAAGAACGACAACGCAGGCGCCGGCGCCCAGCAGTCCACCGCGGCGGCCAACCCCAACGCCGCGGCGCAGGAAGGCGTCAAGATGGCGTTCCTGCCCAAGCAGCTCAACAACCCCTACAGCGACATCGAGGTCAGCGGCGGCAAGGCGGCGCTGGGCGAGCTGAAGGGCGAGTACAAGCTGGTCGGGCCGAACGACGCCAGCGCGTCGTCGCAGGTCAGCTACATCAACACGCTGATCCAGCAGCAGCAGGACGTCATCGGCATCGCCGCCAACGACCCCAACGCCGTGTGCCCGTCGCTCAACCAGGCCCGCAGCGCCGGCATCAAGGTCGTCGCGTTCGACTCCGACGCCGCGAAGGACTGCCGCGACGTCTTCATCAACCAGGCCACCACGCAGGGCATCGGCGAGGCGCTGGCCAAGCAGGCCAAGGACCTCTCCGGCGGGTCCGGCGAGATCGCGGTCCTGTCCGCGACGCCCAATGCCACGAACCAGAACGCCTGGATCGACGTGCTGAAGAAGGAGCTGGCCAAGCCGGAGTACGCGGGCATCAAGCTGGACAAGGTCGCCTACGGCAACGACGACGACCAGAAGTCGTTCCAGGAGGCACAGGGCCTGCTGCAGTCGTTCCCGAACCTCAAGGTGATCGTCTCGCCGACCACCGTGGGCATCGCGGCCGCCGCGCGGTACGTCAGCTCGTCGAGCTACAAGGGCAAGGTCGCGGTGACCGGCCTGGGTACGCCGAACCAGATGCGCGCGTTCGTCAAGGACGGCACGGTGAAGCAGTTCGCGCTGTGGAACCCGGCCGACATCGGGTACCTCGCCGCGTACGCCGGGGTGGCGCTCAAGTCGGGCCAGATCACCGGCAAGGAAGGCGAGAAGTTCAAGGCGGGCAAGCTCGGCGAGTACACGATCGGCGCGAGCGGCGAGATCGTCCTCGGCCCGCCGACGACGTTCGACGCGAACAACATCGACAAGTTCAACTTCTGAGTCTCCCGGCCGGGCCGCCGATCGCGGCCCGGCCGGGCTCCACAAAGGACGGACTGTGCCCCGATACTGCTTCTGCCTGCAGGTGAAGCCCGAGCGGAAAGCGGAGTACGCGCGGCGCCACCGCGAGGTGTGGCCGGAGATGCGTCAGGCGCTGCACGACACCGGCTGGCGCAACTACTCCCTCTTCCTGCGCGAAGACGGCCTGCTCATCGGCTACGTCGAGGCCGACGACCTCGCGGCCGCGCAGGCCGCGATGGCCGCCACCGACGTCAACGCGCGCTGGCAGGCGGAGATGGCGGAGTTCTTCACCGGCCTGGACGGCGGTCCGCCCGATGAGGGGTTCCAGCTCCTCGAAGAGGTCTTCCACCTTGACGTCCGGGAAGGACAGTGATCGCCGTGGATGTCAAAGCGGCCCTGCGGGCCCAGCGCATCGAGACGCCGTCGTGGGCGTACGCGAACTCGGGTACCCGGTTCAAGGTGTTCCCGCAACCCGGTGTTCCCCGCACGGCGGAGGAGAAGATCGCCGACGCCGCGACCGTGCACCGGTTCACCGGGGTCGCGCCGAGCGTGGCGCTGCACATCCCGTGGGACAAGGTGGACGACTACGGCGCCCTGACCGCGTACGCGCGTGATCTGGGCATCGAGATCGGCGCGATCAACACCAACGTCTTCCAGGACGAGGACTACAAGCTCGGCTCGGTGACCAACCCGGACGCCGGGATCCGCCGCAAGGCGACCGATCACCTGCTGGAAGCCATCTCCATCATGGACGCGACCGGGTCGCGGGACCTGAAGCTGTGGTTCTCCGACGGCATCAACTACCCGGGCCAGGACGACATCCGCGACCGGCAGGATCGGCTCGCGGCGGCGCTGCGCGAGACGTATGACCGGCTCGGTCCGGATCAGCGGATGTTGCTGGAGTACAAGCTGTTCGAGCCGGCGTTCTACGCGACCGACGTCCCGGACTGGGGCACGTCCTACGCGCACTGCGTCGAGCTGGGAGAGCGGGCCACGGTGTGCATCGACACCGGTCACCACGCGCCGGGCACGAACATCGAGTTCATCGTGGCGTTCCTGCTGCGCGCGGGGAAGCTGGGCGCGTTCGACTTCAACTCCCGCTTCTACGCCGACGACGACCTGATGGTCGGGGCGGCGGACCCGTTCCAGCTGTTCCGGATCATGTACGAGATCGTCCGGGCGGATGCGTTGGATCCGGCGTATGGGATCGCGTTCATGCTGGATCAGTGCCACAACATCGAGGCGAAGATCCCGGCGATCATCCGGTCGGTGATGAACGTCCAGGAGGCGACGGCCAAGGCGCTGCTGGTGGACCGCACCGCGTTGCGCGCCGCGCAGCAGGCCGGGAACGTCCTGGAGGCCAACGCCGTGCTGATGGACGCCTACAACACCGACGTCCGGCCGTTGCTGGGCGAGCTGCGCGCGGACGCCGGGCTCGACCCGGACCCGGTCGCGGCGTACCACCGCAGCGGGTACCAGGAAAAGATCGTGGCCGAGCGCGCCGGCGGCACGCAGGCCGGGTGGGGAGCATGAGCATGACCGTCCCGGAAGAGCTCGTCGCGCGCAGCAACGCGCTCGGCGCCGATCCCCGGAACACCAACTACGCCGGCGGCAACACCTCCGCCAAGGGTTCGGTGACCGACCCGGTGACCGGCACGCCCGCGGAGTTGCTGTGGGTCAAGGGTTCCGGCGGCGACCTCGGCACGCTCACCGAGGCCGGGCTGGCGGTGCTGCGGCTGGACCGGCTGCGGTCCCTGGTGGACGTTTACCCGGGTGTCGAGCGCGAGGACGAGATGGTCGCCGCGTTCGACTACTGCCTGCACGGCCGGGGCGGCGCGGCGCCGTCGATCGACACGGCGATGCACGGTCTCGTCGAGGCCGCGCACGTCGACCACCTGCACCCGGACTCGGGCATCGCGCTGGCCACGGCGGCCGACGGACCGGCGCTGACGAAGGAGTGCTTCGGTGACCGCGTCGCGTGGGTGGACTGGCGCCGGCCGGGCTTTCAGCTGGGCTTGGACATCGCCGCGGTCAAGGCAGCGAACCCCCAGGCGATCGGCGTGATCCTCGGCGGCCACGGCATCACGGCGTGGGGCGCGACCTCCGAAGAGTGTCAGCGGAACTCCCTGGAGATCATCCGGACGGCGGAGGAGTTCCTCGCCTCCCGGGGCGCTCCCGAGCCGTTCGGGTCGGTCGTCCCCGGCTTCGAAGCCCTCCCGGAAGCCGGGCGGCACGCGCGGGCGGCGGCGTTGGCGCCGGTGATCCGCGGACTGGCCTCGACCGATCAGCGACAGGTGGGTCATTACACCGACAGCGACGTCGTGTTGGAGTTCCTGGCCCGCGAGAAGCTCGCGCAGCTGGCCGCACTCGGCACCTCGTGCCCGGACCACTTCCTGCGCACCAAGGTCCGTCCCCTGGTCGTCGACCTCCCCGCGTCGGCGCCGCTGGAGGACGTGGTCGCGCGGCTGAAGGAACTGCACGCGGAGTACCGCGACGCCTACCGTGCCTACTACGAGCGGTACGCCACGCCGGATTCCCCGGCGATGCGTGGCGCCGATCCGGCGATCGTGCTCGTTCCCGGGGTCGGGATGTTCTCCTTCGGCAAGGACAAGCAGACCGCGCGGGTGGCGGGGGAGTTCTACGTCAACGCCATCAACGTCATGCGCGGCGCTGAAGCCGTGTCGACGTACGCGCCGATCCCGGAGAGCGAGAAGTTCCGGATCGAGTACTGGGCGCTGGAAGAGGCCAAGCTTCAGCGGATGCCGAAGCCGAAGCCCCTTGCCGGGCGGATCGCTTTGGTGACCGGGGCCGGTTCGGGCATCGGCAAGGCCATCGCCGTCCGGCTCGCGGCCGAAGGGGCGTGCCTCGCGATCGCCGACCTGAACGCTTCCGCCGCCGCCGAAGTCGCCGCGGAGATCGGCGGCATCTCGGTGACCGCCGACGTCACCGATGCCGAGGCGGTCCAGGCCGCGGTGGACGCGACCGTGCTCGCCTTCGGCGGCCTCGACCTGGTGGTCAACAACGCCGGGCTGTCGATCTCGAAGCCGTTGCTGGAGACGACCGAGCGCGACTGGGACCTCCAGCACGACGTCATGGCCAAAGGCTCCTTCCTGGTCGCGCGGGCGGCCGCGAAGGCGATGATCGACCAGGGCATCGGCGGCGACATCGTCTACATCTCGTCGAAGAACTCCGTGTTCGCTGGCCCGAACAACGTCGCTTACGGGGCAGCGAAGGCCGACCAGGCGCACCAGGTCCGGCTTCTCGCGGCTGAGTTGGGCGGGTACGGGATCCGGGTCAACGGCGTGAACCCCGACGGCGTCGTCCAGGGCTCGGGCATCTTCGCCGGCGGCTGGGGCGCCCAGCGCGCTGCGGTGTACGGCGTCGAGGAGGCCAAGCTCGGCGAGTTCTACGCCCAGCGCACCATCCTCAAGCGCGAGGTGCTCCCGGAGCACGTCGCGGCCGCGGTGTTCGCCCTGACCGGCGGCGACCTCACCCACACCACCGGCCTGCACGTGCCGGTGGACGCCGGGGTGGCCGCCGCGTTCCTGCGCTAGGAGACCTGATGACGCTGGACCGCATCACCCCGCGCCGCACTCGCGTCGGCCTCGTCTCCGGCGGGCTCGGCGCGTATTGGCCGCAGTTCCCCGCCCTGCTGCCGCAACTGGAGGCGTCGGCCCGCCGGGTCTCATCGCGACTGTCCGAACTGGACTGCGAGGTCGTCGACGCCGGGTTCGTCTCGGACGCGGCCGAAGGCGCGGCCGCGGCGGAGAAGCTGCGCGTCGCCGGGTGCGACCTGATCATCGGGTTCCTCACGACGTACCTGACGTCCAGCATGCTGGCGCCGGTCGCGCAGCGCTCGGGCGCGCCGGTGCTGCTGCTCAACCTGCAGCCGACCGAGTCGATGGACCACGAGTCCTTCGACACCGGCGCCTGGCTCGCCTACTGTGGCGCCTGCCCGCTGCCGGAGATGGCCAACGCGTTCCGCCGGCTGGGCGTCGAATTCCGTTCGGTGTCGGGGTATCTGGAGGACGAACGGGCGTGGACCCGCATCGAGCGGTGGATCAAGGCGGCCGGGGTGCGGGCGGCGCTGCGGCACGGCCGTCACGGCCTGCTCGGGCACCTCTACCCGGGCATGATGGACGTCTCGACCGACCCGACGCTGGTGTCCGCGCAGTTCGGCGGGCACGTCGAGATCCTGGAGGTCGACGACCTGCGGGTGCGCGTGGAGAAGGTGTCCGACGCGGAGACGGCGTCGCGGGTCGAGCTGGCCCGCGAAGTGTTCACTGTGGACGAGTCCGTAGTGGACGAAGACTTCGCCTGGGGCGCCCGGGTTTCCGTGGCCCTCGACCGGCTCGTCGAGGACTTCTCGCTGGATTCCCTGGCGTACTACCACCGCGGTCTCGACGGCGAGACCCACGAGCGCGTCGGCGCCGGCTTCATCCTCGGCGCGTCCCTGCTCACCGCGCGCGGCATCCCGGCGGTCGGCGAGTACGAGCTGCGCACGTCGCTGGCCATGCTGGTCATGGACCGGCTCGGCGCGGGCGGCTCGTTCACCGAGCTGCAGGCGCTGAACTTCCGCGACGGTGTCGTCGAGATGGGGCACGACGGCCCGGCGCACCTCGGGATCAGCGCCCGCAAGCCGTTGCTGCGCGGCCTCGGTGTCTACCACGGCAAGCGCGGCTGGGGCGTCTCGGTCGAGTTCGACGTCAAGCCCGGCCCGGTGACGCTGTGCGGGCTCGGGCAGCGGCGGGACGGGAGGTTCTCGCTCATCGCGGCCGAAGGCACGGTCGTGCCCGGGCCGCTGCTGCGCATCGGCAACACGACGTCCCGCGTCGACTTCGGCTGCGACCCCGGCGAGTGGACCGACGCCTGGTCGGCCAGCGGCATCGCGCACCACTGGGCCCTGGGCACCGGCCACCGCGTCGCCGAGCTGACGGCCGTCGCGGACCTGCTCGGCTTGGAGCTGACCGTGGTGCGCCCGTGAAGCGCGTCGCGGCCGTCGACCTGGGCGCGTCCAGCGGCCGGGTGATGGCCGGGACGGTCGGCTCCTCGACGTTGCGCCTCGAGGAGGTGCGGCGCTTCCCGAACGGCGGCGTCCAGGCCGGGCCGTCGCTCTACTGGGACGTGCTCGGGTTGTACCGCGAGAGCCTCGCCGGGATCCGCGACGCCGGCGCGGTGGACGGTGTCGGCATCGATGCGTGGGCCGTCGACTACGGGCTCGTCGACGACCGCGGCGCCCTGCTCGGCAACCCCGTCTGCTACCGCGACCCGCGCACCGACGGCATCGCGGCGAAGGTGGCGGCGACGGTGCCGCCCCGCGAGCTGTACGACGTGACGGGCTTGCAGCAGCTGCCGTTCAACACGCTCTACCAGCTGCTGTCCGAGGGCGACCGGCTCGAGGCCGCGTCGGCCATGCTGCTGATCCCCGACCTGCTGAACTACTGGCTGACGGGCTCGATCGGAGCCGAGCACACCAACGCGTCGACGACCCAGCTGTACGACGTGCGCGCCCGGGAGTGGGCTCGTTCGCTGGCCTCCCGGGTCGGCATCCCACCTCGTCTGTTGCCTCCGTTGCGCGACCCGGGCACGGTGGTCGGCACGGCCGCTTCGCTTTCGGGACTCCCGGTGATCGCGGTGGGTTCCCACGACACGGCGTCGGCGGTGGTCGCCGTCCCGGCTTCCTCCGGTACGAACTTCGCCTACATCTCCTCCGGCACGTGGTCCCTGGCGGGCTTGGAGCTAGACGCGCCGGAGCTGAGCGACGCGGCGCTGGCGGCAAACTTCACGAACGAGGGCGGCGTCGACGGCACCATCCGGTTCCTGCGCAACGTGATGGGCCTGTGGGTGCTGTCGGAGACGCTGCGCACTTGGTCCACTTCGGACTTGCCGCCGCTGCTCGCGGCCGCGGCTTCTTCGCCGGCGCTGGCGGCGGTGGTGGACATCGATGCCCCGGAGTTCCTGCCACCCGGCGACATGCCGGCGCGCATCGCCGCGGCGTGTCACGCGACCGGGCAGCCCGCTCCGGCCGACCGCCCCGCGATGGTGCGCTGCATCGTGGACAGCCTCGCCCTGGCCCACCGCCGCACGATCCGCGAGGCGGCCCGCTTGACCGGCCGCCGGGTCGACGTGGTCCACCTGGTCGGCGGCGGCGCCCGCAACGAGCTGCTGTGCCAGTCGACGGCGGACGCGTGCGGCGTCCCGGTCCTGGCAGGGCCGGTGGAGGCGGCGGCACTGGGCAACGTGCTGGTCCAGGCCCGGGCGCTGGGGGAGGACCTCCCGGACCTGCCGTCGATGCGGTCGCTGGTCCGGGAGACGCAGGAGATCCGGCGCTACGAGCCGTCGGGCACCGGTGACTGGGACGCGGCGGAGGCCCGGCTCAGAGGTTGATGTTGCCGTGCACGTCGCGCAGCTGCACGACCTTGCCCGTCACGGTCCCGGTCACCGAGTTGTGCACCTCGCCGTAGCTGACCCGGCTCTCCGGGAGCTTCTCCCACTCCGCCCGCAGCGCCTCGGCGAACTCCTCGTCCGCCGCCTGCGCGGTCTCCAGCCGTTCGGCCAGCGCCTTGACCGGCTCGGTGCCGGACGGCGCCCCCGAGGCCGCCTCCAGGGCCAGGGTCGCCGCGGGGTCCTTGGCGAACTTGCGTTTCACCAGGTCGTAGAGGCCGGTCGCACCCTTCGCCGCGAGCGCGGCGGCGATGGAGATCAGGATCGGTTCGGGCATACTCCCAACCTAGCCGCGCCCCGGCTCCGGAACCAGGATTGCGCGTTCGTCCCCACGAACGGCGGCGGCCGGGCAGACTCCCGCCACCGTGGTTGTGCACCTCGGAGAACACCCGCGACCCTGGTCGGAAAATCACCGGCGAAGGAGTCCGCATTGGCGCACCGCTCCCGCACCCTGGCCGTCGCTGCCGCCGGCGCGCTGGCGCTCTCCGTCCTGTTCCCGGCCACGGCGTTGGCCGATCCACCGGGCGCGCTTCCGGTGAACGCAACCGACTTCGAAAAGACGTTCCAGCCCGCCTTCGACTACGACAAGGACGGCTGCTACCCGACCCCCGCCATCGGCCCCGACGGCAGGATCGCCCCCGGCCTGTCGCTCGGCGGGGACACCAACGGCCACTGCCGCGACTCCTGGGACCTCGACAACACGAACTCCTACTCGCGGCAGAAGTGCAACAACGGCTGGTGCGCGGTGATGTTCACCCTCTACTTCGAGAAGGACCAGGCCTCGCTCGGCCCGGGCAGCGCCGGCCACCGGCACGACTGGGAGCACGTCGTCGTCTGGGTCAAGGACAACCAGGTCGAGTACGTCGCCACCTCGCAGCACGGCGGGTTCGCCGTCCACGACCGGGCCGGCATGCGGTTCGAGGGCACCCACGCGAAGGTCGTCTACCACAAGGACGGCGGCTCGACGCACTGCTTCCGCGCGGCCAACGGGAACGACGACCCGCCGGAGAACCACAAGGGCACCTGGCAGTACCCGGCCCTCGTCGGCTGGGACGGCTACCCGGCCGGACTGCGGGACAAGCTCGTCCAGGCCGACTTCGGCAGCGCGACCTTCGGCATCAAGGACGGCCAGTTCACCGGCAACCTCGCGAAGGCCAAGCCGGCCGGGATCGCGTTCGACGAGAACGCCTAGAGCCAGCCCCGTTCGTCGGCGATCCGGACCGCTTCGACGCGGTTGCGGGCGCCGGTCTTCGCGATCGCCGCGGAGACGTAGTTGCGGACCGTGCCTTCGGACAGGTAGAGCCGGGACGCGATCTCGGCGATCGTCGCGCCGGTCCGCGCGGTGATCAGGACGTCGCGTTCCCGGGCGGTCAGCGGGGACTCGCCCGCCGCCAGGGTGGCGACCGCCAGCGCCGGGTCCACCACGCGCTCGCCGGCCCGGACGCGGCGGATCGCACCGGC